>JAFAHH010000197.1 GCA_019237355.1 Acetobacteraceae bacterium
AGCGACGCCGACATCGAGCGCCATCACCTGCGTCGCGATCATCGCCAGCGCCTCGCATTGCGTCGGATTGACCTTTCCCGGCATGATCGATGATCCGGGCTCATTTGCCGGCAGCAGCAGTTCATAAAGGCCGGCGCGCGGGCCGCAGGAGAGCAGCCTGATGTCGTTGGCGATCTTGTAGAGCGAGACCGCAAGCGTTTTCAGCGTGGCGCTCAGGTAGACCAGATCATCGTGCGCACCCTGCACGGTGAATTTGTTGGGTGCAGTCACAAAGGCCAACCCGGTGAGGCTCGCGATCTCCGCCGCCACCTGTCGATCAAAGCCCGGCTCGGCATTGATACCGGTGCCCACCGCCGTGCCGCCGAGCGCCAGGCGATAGACGCCATTGAGCGCCGCCTCGAGCCGGCCGATGTCGTCGTCGAGCATTCCGACGTAACCGGAAAATTCCTGGCCCAGGGTGAGCGGCGTTGCGTCCTGCATATGGGTGCGGCCGATTTTGACGATGTCCTTCCATTCCGCCGCCTTCGCCGCAATCGCCTCGCGCAGGGCGGTTACTGCTGGAATTAGATGGGCCTTGGCGTTGACGGCGGCGGCGATATTCATCGCTGATGGGAAACTGTCGTTCGACGACTGCGACATGTTGACATCGTCGTTCGGATGCACCGGGGTTTTGCTGCCGAGCGCTGTGCCTGCGAGCTGGCTGCAGCGGTTCGATATCACCTCGTTGACGTTCATGTTGAACTGAGTCCCGCTGCCCGTCATCCAGACATGCAGCGGGAACATGTCGTGATGCTCGCCAGCCAGAATCTCGTCACAAACCCGCGTAATCAGATCGTAGGCTTGCTCTGATAAGCGGCCGCCGGCGTGATTGGCGGCTGCAGCGCCGCGCTTGAGGATGGCATAGGCAGTGATCATCTCCCGCGGGATCAGGTCATGGCCGATGCTGAAATGCTCGAGCGAGCGCTGAGTCTGTGCCCCCCACAGCTTGTCCGCAGGGATCTGGACCTGCCCCATGCTGTCGGATTCAACTCTGAAGTTGGTCACTGTGGTCCTCGCCAAGGCTCAGTATTGCGGATGATAGAGCTGACCTTCGATCCACGCGCGGATGTCGCGGGGGCGTTCGGCTTGGGCCAAGCCCTGGTCGAACATGAACTCGGCGACCCGGACGGCGGTGGTGACCTCAGTTTCAAGAATATTGGACTGGCTGGGAAACAGCATACCCTTGGCGCGAAGCTCAGGGCCGACCTGATCCGCGCTCGCCTGTGCCGCGGCAATGAAACATTCATCGGTGATACGCCGCGGGCGCGCCACGTAAGTCGCAAGCCCGATCGCCGGGAAGATATAGAAATTGTTCGCCTGGCCGGGATGGAAGGTTTGGCCGTTCAAGGTCACGTCGGGGAACTGCACACCGGCAGCGTAGAGCGCCTTACCGTTCGACCAGCTATAGGCCTGCTCGGCTGAGCACTCGGCCTTATCGGTCGGGTTGGACAGCGCGAAGATGACCGGCCGCTCGTTGAGCCGGCTCATCGCTTCGACGACTTCCCGGGTGAAAGCGCCACCCTTGGTGCTGACGCCGATCAAGATGGTCGGTTTCAGCGTCTCGATAGTCTTGACGAGGTCCCTCGATGGCCCGGCTGGGTGCGCATAGACCTTTTGCGCTTCCGACAAATCGCTACGGGACGGCTCGAGCAGGCCGTTGATGTCGAACATCGAAATGCGATCGCGCGCGGCCTGCTGCGACATCCCTTTCATCTGCATCGCCGATACGATCAGGTTGGCGATGCCGATCCCAGCCGAGCCGGCGCCGAGGAACAAGATCCGCTGTTCGGTCAGCGGACTGTCCAAAATTTGCAGCGCGGTGATCAGCCCGGCGAGCGTGACGCTGGCCGTGCCCTGGATATCGTCGTTGTAGCAGAGCACCTTGTCCGCATAGCGGTTCAGCAGACGAATCGCATCGGTGCCCTTCCAGTCCTCGAAATGGATGCAGCAGCCCGGAAACACCTCTTGCACTGCCTGCACGAATTCATCGGCGAGCGCATCGACCTCATCATCCGGTGGCGGCGGCTCGCGCAGCCCGAGATAAAGCGGGTCAGCGCGGAGCTCGGCGTTGGTCGTGCCGATGTCGAACAAGACCGGCAACATGCAGTCGGGCGGCACCGCCGCACAGGCTGTATAAAGCTGCAGCTTGCCGATCGGGATACCCATCCCGTTGGCGCCGATATCGCCCAGGCCAAGGATGCGCCCGCCGGTCGAGACACATATGAAACGCACGTCCCGCTGGGGCCAATTGCGCAACACCTCGGCCATGCGGCCCTTCATCTCGCGGGTGATGTACATGCCGCGAGCACGCCGGTAGATATGGCCGAAAGCGAGGCACGCGTCGGCCACCGTCGGATCATACACAATCGGCACAAACCGCGCCGGATCCGACATCAGGGTGTTATAGAATAGTGTTTCATTTCGATCTGCGAGGCCAATCAGATAAACATAGCGTTCGAGATCATTCGGCTTGACATCGAGATGCTGCATAACGCGCTCGCGCTGCCGATCGATCGTTTCCATGGCATGCGGCAGCAATCCTTCCAGCCCGTATTTGCGGCGCTCTTCCGAAGTGAAAGCCGTGCCCTTGTTGTATATCGGGTCGTTCAGCAGCCCCTGGCCGCGTAGACTCTCCGGGCGACGAGCTTGGTTCGGGTCGAACATGGAACTTCTTCTCCTCGTGGATCAAGTGGATGGGCCGCCAGCCCCACGCGCGACCAGCAATACGGGAGCGAGCGCAGCCTTTGCGCCCGGGGATGAGCACACCGTCGATGGCGCCGTCGCGGATGGGCCGGTATGGAAGCACGCGTACCGCCTGTCGTGGAATTGGGATTGACGGTAGGCGTGGTGCAGATCGAGGACAATATCGGCGGGGTCAGCAGTACGACGAGTGCTGCGCAACCTACGCGGCCGCATTGACGCGCAGATGCGCGTCGCTGAGCAGCGCCGAGCCGGTCTCGGCGACGAAGGCGGCACGGACGATTGCAAAATCCACGTCCGCCAAGTCTTGCGGCTTGTCTGTTGGGGCGATATCCCGGTTGCCGGCAATCTCCGGCACCGTCGAACGCACAATTTTCGCCCCCAACGCGGCCATCACGGCGCCGCTCCGCGCCGCTCCCAGAATGGCGTCGCAGCAACAGCCCGTGCGCCTTCATCACCCGATACACCCGCTTCACGTTCACCGCCGGAGTATTTGTGTTGTCCCCGGCGGCGGCGAATTGGCCCGTGAAACATACCCGTTTGCTGCGATCCTGAGCAGTGCAGCGCAAGCCAGAGCACCGGCGGGCACACAGTCTATGCCTAGAGCAGATCGCGGCCTAGAGCAGATCGCGATCAGGTGGAATCGCCGAAGGCGATCCACATCGCGTGACCGGGACCCCATCGCGCCAGCGCGATGGGAGCCCGAATCTGCCCGGCAAACAAATCTAGAGCGGTTCCACTTGAGTAGAAACCGCTCTAGGCCGCGTCCTGCGACGTCAAATCCGACACCGCAGCGACAAAATCACGGCCGGCTGGTATACCTGCAAGAAGCAGCCCTTCCGCATAATGCCGCTTATCCGCCTCACGCTCCAGCGGCGTCGTGGCTAGGAAACGTTGCACCGTGAACTCAGGCTCGATCGCAAGCAACCTTTGGCGCGTCGTCGCCGCTTCCTCGACCCGGCCAAGATGGCCGAGCGCGGATAGGTACGGCTTGAACCCAGCCGACAGGGCTGGATTCATCTGCGTTACAGCCCGGCCAAACTCGACCGCCGCTTCGTATTCCCGCTTCAACAAATAGATCATCGTGAAGAAACCATCGAAAATGAATGCGTGTGGATCGAGCGGTGATAGCTTCTTGTATCGCTTGTTCCGCCGCTCCGCCTCCGCGAGATTGCCCATATAGGCGTGGGTCGCCCCGGAGAGTGCCCAGGCCATCGCCAGGTTGGGATTGAGCGAAAGTGCCCTTTCATGCAGAGCAGCCGCTTCGCGGAGCCGGTGGTGCAGAAAGGCACGAACATGCCCTGCAATCGTCAGCGCACGCGCGTCATGCGGATCGACAACAATCGCGCGTTCGGCCAGCTCTGCGGCGCGCATCATCATCGCTTTCGGTCTGTCGGTCCAATGCTGCCCGACAAGGAAGACGTGCCAGTAAGCGTACCAGGCATGCGCCGCGGCAAAATCAGGCTCGAGCGCGATGGCCTTGGCGAGGTAATCTCCGGCCTTCATGAAGGAATTGCGCTCCAGCCGATCAATCAGCGGCAGAGCGCGAAGCGCGAGGTCATAGGCCGTGGTGTCGGTTGCCGGCCTTGCGGCAACACGCTTAGCTTCAATAAGCAGGATCTCTGGATCAATCTGCGCGACCACCTCGGCTGCAATTTCATCCTGGAGCGAGAGGAGATCATGCGCTTGCCGGTCGAAGCGCCGTGCCCAAACCACTTGATTCGCCGACCGCAAATCCAGCAAGCGAAGCATGATCCGCAGCCGGTTTCGGACCCGCTGAATGCTTCCATCCAGTAAAAAATCGATGCCGAACGTCTCCCGGATCGCAGCTTCTTCGCGGGACTCTGCCGCGAACCGCGCGAGCGAACTGCTGGAGACGACGAATAGCCAGCGAAAGCGTGCGAGAGCAGTGGTGATCTCGTCAGCCAGACCCGGCGATAGATGCGCCTCCTCCTCGGTGGCGCCTGCGAGCTTGAGCGGCAATACGCCAATGCGCGCTCCGCCCCGCGCCTCACCGACTGGGGCCGGAGCCGGGTCCGCAACTTGCGGCGCGGGCTCAACCACGGGTGGGACAGAAGCCGGAAGCCGGCGCGCAGCCAGCTTGCCGGGGCCGCGGATCTCGGCCAGCAACTTCTGGGTCTCCTGCGAGGGGGCCGTATCCAGCAGATCGGCCAGCACCGCTCGGCAGCGCTCATAGGCCTGAATTGCCATACCCCGCTCCCCGCGGGCGGCGTGCGCACGCATGAGGGCCCGCCAGGCCCCTTCGTGGGCGCGGTCGATCTCAAGCAATTGCTGAGCGACCGGAATCGTTTGCTCCGGCTCGACTTGTTCCCGCAACAGCGATTCCGCAACCGCCCGCGCCCGGTCGTGTAGCCGTTCACGCTCCGTCGTGAGCCAAGCATCAAAAGCCGGGTCGAGGCCGTTGAGCTCTTCGAGCAACTCGCCATCCAGCAAAGACAATGACGCAGGCTGCGCCGTGGTGGCGTGCTGCACTTCCTCCACATCCACCCATACCATCCCCGGCCGGAGGGCCAGGTGGTCCCGAGTAATCGTCAGCACCGATTTGCCGATCGGCGCGAGGCAGTCCGTCAGACGGTGGATTTCCTGCCGTAGCGAAGCCCGCGCTTGCTCTTCCGGCCGGCGGCTCCAGAGCAGCTCAGCGAGGCGTTCCCGGCGAACCGGGCGCGGCGACGAGAGCGCCACAATTGCGAGGAGTCCGCGCGTCTTCCGCCCGGCAGGCAGCACGCTCTCGCTCGTGACCGTCCACGCTTCCATATGGCCGATCAGCCGGAGCCGCAAAACGACCGACTCGCGCTGAAACTGGGCCTCTATGGACCGCTGCTCAAATACAGCGGCATTCATTCAACGAAATGACACGTCATAATTGCGCAAGATGATTTCAACACCCGGCACCTTAGCATTTCATATAAACGTTTGCCAGCCTTATGGGTTCGCCTTCGCAGGCGATGTTTGGCGGTGCCCATTGTGCTGTCCGCATAGATGGGCGCTGAGCACGCGCGCCTCATCTTGTAGGCGCAAGCAACCTAACGACAGCCGACTCCTCAGATTGCAGCCTCGGCAAAGATCCGATTTACATCGCCGTCCCACCGCCCGTAATAGGATTGCAGCCAATGCTCAGCCTGCACTGGTAATCCCCGCGCGATGGCGTCCAGCGGCTCAAGATAAAGCGCTTCGTCCGCGCTGCCGGCCTTCGTAATTGCTCGCGATTGGAGACCGTCGCGCGCAATCGCAAGCGCATCACGGGCAAGATCGCGCAACCGACCCGCGGGGCTCCGCGATTCAAGCCCTTGCTTTGGGACCGCTTCTCGCAGCGCAAGACAATCCGCCCGGCTCCATCTGCCGACGAGGCGGTATGCCGCCTCAAGCGCGGCCTCATCGTAAAGCAAGCCAGTCCAAAAAGCTGGAAGGGCGGCCATCATCGCTGGGCTGCCCGCATCGGCGCCGCGCATTTCCAGAAAGCGCTTGACCCGTACGTCGGTGAAGGCCGTCGTCATATGGTCGGCAAAGTCGCCCAGAGTGGCGGTAATTCCCCGCAGCTCCGGCACGTTGCCCGCCATGAAGGCGCGGAAGGACCTTCCCGCGACATCGATATACTGGTCTGCCCGGTGGACGAAGTACATCGGAACGTCGTCGATAAGCCATTCAGCATAGCGGCGGAATCCAAAGCCCTCTTCGAAGAACACGGCGGGCATGCCGCTTCGGTCGGGATCGGTGTCGCTCCAGATATGAGCCCGGTAGGAGAGATAACCGTTCGGTCTTCCTTCGGTGAAAGGCGAGTTGGCAAACAAGGCGGTGGCCAAGGGTTGCAGTGCCAATGATACGCGGAGCTTGCGCCGCATATCCTCCTCGGACCCGTAGTCGAGATTTACCTGAACCGTACAGGTCCGGGTCATCATATCGAGCCCGAGCTGACCGACACGCGGCATGTAACGGCCCATGATCGCGTAACGGCCCTTGGGCATCCATGGCATCGAGGCGCGGGGAGCCGTCGGGTGAAAGCCGAGCGGGACAAATCCGACCCCGAGCCGTTCGCCGGACTGGCGAACTTGCGCGAAATGCGCCTCAAGCTCAGCAGCCGTCTCATGAACAGTCTCGACCGGCGCGCCCGAGAGTTCGAGCTGTCCGCCGGGTTCAAGAGAAATGGATGCCCTGCCCTGGCGGAGGCCGATGATGTTTCCGGCTTCGATGATGGGTTTGGCGCCCTGATCGCAAAGCGCCTCCAGAACATCGCGAATTGCCGCGTGGTCATCGGCGGCATAGGGTGGCGGCGCAAGATCTGCCTGGCGGAACCCGAACTTCTCATGCTCCGTCCCGATGCGGAATGCGGCGGCTGGCTTGCAGCCGAGAGCGATGTAATCGGCCAATTGCTGCACCGAGGTGATCGGTGTCGCGTCAATATCTCCGGGATTGGACATCGCTTCTTCTCGGTCCGCGACTGGAGGTTTACTGCTTCCCGGCGGTCTGCAATAGCGCCAGCCCCACAATAGCGGCCGTCTCAGCCCGAAGGACGCGTTTTCCCAGCGACGCGAAGACCGTGCCCGGCCGGCGCGCGAGCATGGCCTTTTCGGCTGGGTCGAACCCGCCTTCGGGGCCAACCAGCAAGCCGGCCTGAGCGGTAGCGGCAGGTGGGGGTGGGAGTGACCCGGAGCGCTCCAGGGCAACCACCAGAACACGATCGGCGGGCCACATCTTGAGTAAATCGGGCAGCTTCTGGGGTGGAGCAATCATGGGGACTGTCAGTCTTTCGCTCTGTTCGGCCGCCTCTACCGCAATCGCCGCGAGGCGGCTCAAGTTCAGCCGGCTCACATTGGTTCGCGCGGTAAATAAGGGGAGCAGAGCAGAGGCGCCCAGTTCAGTGGCCTTCTCGAACAGGATTTCCGCCGCGGGCCGTTTTAGGGCTCCGAAGGCGAGCCAAAGATCTGGCTCGGGCTCCTGGGGCCGGAGCAGGCGCTCCAGTTCAAGAATGGCAGCATGTTTACCAATCGCTGCAATCCGCGCCTGCCATTCGCCGTCGGCCCCGTTGAACACGCGCAGACGCTCGCCTCCTCGGCGCCGCAGGACCGTACCAAGGTGGTGCGCCTGGCCAGGGTCGATGCTGATCTCCCCACCTTCGTGAAGCGGCGCTCGGACAAAAATCCGCGCCGGGTCGGTTTCTATCCGAAGCTCTGTATGACTTTCGGCGGGCTTGTCCATCGCTGCGGTGCTTGCGAAACTTGATCAATCTTTCCAAGAACACCCCGATAGTCCGTACTGCCTCGGGTCCATGGAGAGCATGAGCGCGCATACTGATATCATGTCGGGCGGCTGGGTTGCGCGCCTCCCTCCGGGCTGGGCGCCCTATGCTTTGCTCGCCCGGCTGGACCGACCCATCGGCATTTGGCTGTTATTCATTCCCGGCCTTTGGGGAATCCTCCTATCAGGGGCGGCGCTGGGCCAAAGCGCGCGCCTGATCCTGTTGTTCGCCGTCGGAAGCGTGGTGATGCGCGCGGCCGGGTGCGTGGTTAACGACCTCTGGGACCGCGACATTGACCGGTTGGTGGCGCGAACGGCAACCCGCCCACTGGCCTCCGGTGCTCTCAAGCCCCGTCATGCGCTTGCCTTTCTTGTCATCCTGCTCCTCGTCGGGCTGGGGGTTCTCCTGCAGCTCAATCGCTTGGCCCAGGCACTCGGGGCGGCGTCTTTGGTTTTGGTCGGGCTCTATCCCTTGGCAAAACGGGTCACTTGGTGGCCGCAGCTCGTCATGGGATTTACGTTCGGCTTCGGTGCCCCGCTGGGCTATGCTGCTGGCGCTGGGCGAATCGATGCCGCCTGGGCGGCGCTCTATGCCGCTTCGGTATTTTGGGACCTCGGCTTCGATACGATCTACGCCCATCAGGACCGCGAGGATGACGCGCTGGCTGGCGTCAAATCCACCGCCCGCCTGTTCGGCGACAAAACCGCGCCGTTTCTGGCCCTCTGCTTTTCCGCTTTGCTCGTCGCGCTGGTGGCGGCCGGGTTGTTGGCCGGGATGGCGATATGGTTCTACCCGGCGCTGTTACTGCCAGCATGGCTGCTTTGGCGCCAGGTGAGGACACTCGATATCCACGACCCCGCCCTCTGCTTGCGCCTGTTCAAGGCGCACCGGGAAATTGGGCTCACCATCGCGCTCGCACTCTTCGTCGGCCGGTTTTGAAGGCCTCTGAGTTCATTCGCGCCCATACCGCCCAGAGTTTCGCGCCCCTTGTGCCCGAAATTAAGCTCTATCTCGCGTCCCAGATCACCCCGATTTGGTACGCGACCGAGGAGTGGCTAGCGACGCTTAACTTGAACCCGCCGTTTTGGGCTTTTGCCTGGCCAGGAGGCCAGGCGCTCGCTCGTTACTTGCTCGATAACCCGGCCTTGGTACGTGGCAAGCGTGTGCTGGATTTCGCGGCTGGGTGCGGCGTGGCGGCGATCGCTGCAGCGCTATCGGGCGGAGCGCAAGTAGAGGCGGCCGAGCTCGATGAGCTCGCAATAGAGGCGATCCGGTTGAATGCGGCGGCAAATGGAGCGCGAGTGGCGACCTTCGCGGGCGATCTGGTCGGTGAGCCTTGCCGGTGGGACCTGATCCTCTGCGGTGATGTGTGCTACGAGGCGGCGA
>JAFAHH010000367.1 GCA_019237355.1 Acetobacteraceae bacterium
AGCGACGCCACGGGTTTCTTTCTTGCCGGCCAATCGCTGCTCCGGCTACATCCGTTATTCCAGCCCGGCGCCGAACTCTACTACACCATTGGGGATCTGGGGCGGCCCGGCCGGTTCGCAGACCAGCAGCTCCTTACCGGCCCCGTCTTAGCCGGGGGTTATGGGCTGAGGCGCTTTGGCCTGCCCGGTGGGTTGCGGTACGAAGCCGGCTACCTGTTCGGGGCGACCCGGGCGAGCCCGCACGGCGCTGTCCGGTGGCGTCTTGATTACGAGCTGGCGTTCTAAACCTGCCACCCTGATGGCGCCGCTCCCGCCTAGGGTGCCGCTCAGGAGGGATGCGATAACACACCGTTGCGGATCGCAGGCGGGTTAGGAATGATGTGCCTGGCGTGCGGTCGCTGCAACGCGAGTGCGTAGCGCGACGGCTCGAGGCGGGATCGCCGACAAGCGTGTATCGCGATCTAAAACCAGAGCCTTGGGAGGAATCGAAAGTGCCTACGAGGAGCATTGTTTTGGCCTTCGTCGCCGGGTTCGTTGCGGTGCCGGCCTTCCATCAGCCGATGCTGGCGCTGCTCCATGCGGCCGGGATCACGCCAGCGCTGCCCTATGCAACCCGCCCGCTTCCGCCTTTGGGTGTGCCGCAGATATTATCACAGTCTTTCTGGGGCGGCGTTTGGGGCATGATCCTCGCGTTGGTCCTACAGAGGTTACGGCCGGGCGCGGGTTATTGGGTCACAGCCGTTCTATTCGGCGCCTTCGCGCTGAGCTTGGTCGCATGGTTCATTGTGGCCCCGCTCAAAGGTCTGCCCGTCGCTGGGGGCGGCCATTCTTCGGCCATCGCAACGGGCCTCCTGGTTAATGGCGCCTGGGGATTCGGCGTAGCGCTGCTGCTGTTGCTTTTCCGTGAAGCTCCCCGCGAAACATATGCCAGGTAAGCCAGGCTGTGCGAGGCAGCGTAAGGGGAGTTCGCGTGATTACCGTCCACCACCTCGGCAAGTCGCAACCCGAGGGATCGTTTCGCCCTGCGAGGAGGGGCGATCCCTTACGAGCTCACGCGCCACGAACGTGATCCCGTCACCCTACTCGCCCCGCCCGAGTTGAAGGTCCTTCACCCCATCGGGCCGCGCCTGTCATCACCGATGCCAACCTGGTGTTGGCCGAGTCCGGTGCGATCATCGAGTATATCATCGCCAAGTACGGCGGCGGGCGCCTGGGCCTACGCCCAAGCCACCTAGGTTTGCAACGGGGCGGCTGGATCGTGGGCTCGATCTTCTCGAGGCGCGGCTGGTGAGGTAGAATGCCTTGCCGGCAACAAATTTACGGCGGTCGATATCATGATCGTCCTTTCGCTAACGGCCGTGCGACACCAAACTCTGCTCCTATACGCACCCAACCATTCCGCATCAGCCGCGCGGCACGATTTCGGAGGACGCGCGAGCGGCAGGCAGTGCGTTTAACTTCGGAGGGAAGACCGGAAGGCCTTTCTTCATCTGGTACAATCCGGCGCGAATGCACGTTACGACGGTGCTCGCGCCCAAATATCAGGCCATGCTCGGCGAGCCCGGCGGGAAGGACTGGGGCATCAACGAAGCCGGGATGAAGCAACTCGACGACAATATCGGCTATGTCCTGAAAAAGCTCGACGATATGGGGCAAGCCAACAACACCATTGTGGTCTGGACGACCGATAATGGCGCCGAGGCGATCAGCTACCCGGACGGCGGCGTGACGCTGTTCTCGGGGCAAAAGGGCGAGTCCGGGGAAGGCGGCTAACGCGTGCCGTGCGTGATCCGCTGGCCAGGGGTCATCAAGCCCGGCACCTTGTTCACCAACATGTTCGCCTCACTCGACTGGCTCCCGACCTTGGTCGAAATCGCCGGCGGACCGAAGGGCAACGACCTCAAGGCGCAGATCGAGAAGGGCGCGTATCCGGGCATCGTCAAGACGACGCTCGATGGCGTCAACCAGATCGACTACCTCACCGGCAAGTCGCAGGAGTCGGCGCGTGACTTCTTGCTTTATTTCTCCGGCCCGACGCCTGCCGCAGTGCGCTACAAGAACTGGAAAATGTACTTCCAGCTCTCGCAACCCGGCGCCGAGGGTTGGCTTCTGCCGCTCGTGCCAATGCACTGGACCCTGATCGACAACATCAAGCGCGACCCCTTCGAGCAGGCAACCGGACTGGCGCCGAAGACCGCCTTTTCGTTGGGCGGAGCGTTGGCGGCGCCTTCGACCGCCTACGTCTACGACTGGAACATGCTGCCGATCACCAAATCCCGCAAACGGGGGCCGAGGGCGGGCTTCCTACCACCAGCCGCGCCGCACTGGACCGGAGTGCAGAACATCATACGCGACCCCTTCGAGCAGGCGGTCGGTTTCGGCAGAAGACCGCCTTCAGCCTGGGCGGCGCTTGCGGCCCCGCGGACCGGTTACGTTTACGACTGGAACATGCTGCCGATCGCCAGCAACTTTGGCTGAAGTGGTTCGAGATGCTGAAGGAGTTCCCGCCGATGCAGGCTTCCGCAAGCTTCGTGGCGAGCACGACTTCTGGGCATTGGGCACATCAAGGACGAGGGCCCGCTGCTTGGGGGTAAATGCAAGCACCCGCGAGCTTGAAACCTGAAAGCGTGAGGAGCAGAGTGATGATGCTGGGTCCAAATCGAAATCGGGAGGAGGCAAAAATGGCTAATCCTGCGCCTACGCAAGCTGGCGGGATCGGCCGTCGATCGGCGCTGTTTGGCATGGCGAGAGAGCACGGGCACCTTGCCGTCGCCGGGATTTTCGCGCTGGCGCTGTCGGCGTGCGCGTCACCAATGACCCAGAACGCCGATAGCCTGAAGTCGGCGCTGGCGGGTGTCCCAGTGGAGGTAACCCAACAAGGGAACAACGCCATCACGCTCACTTCGAGCGCCGACTACTTATACCCGTCTGGGGGATGGGAGCTCCGTCC
>JAFAHH010000554.1 GCA_019237355.1 Acetobacteraceae bacterium
GGTGGATCTCCGCCTCGCACCACTTTTCCTTCGTTGTTTCCGCCGCTGCCATCGCTTCGCCGATGCAGCGCCAAGCCTCCTCGAATTGCCCAAGCTCAGCGTAGGCGCGTGCCAAATACGACAAACGGAGTGGCGTATTAAGCGTCGTTCCCGTTGTCCCCGGGGCGGTCAGGATTTCGGTCGCGTCCGAAGCCCTGCCGGTCAGGGCCAGTACCCAGCCTTGGTTCACCATTCCGGCCTCCTTCCAAAACCGGGCACCTTTTTCTTCGGCCAGAAGGACAAGCTCCTGGGCTTGCGCGACTGCCGCGGCCCAATTGCCGCAGAGGGTATATGCAAACGGTGCATGCGATAACGCGATCATCACCGGGGCGGCTTGACCTGACTCTCGCGCATTCCTGAGCGCGTTGTCGGCGTCTCTGAGCGCGGCCTCGGGATAGCCAAGCACCCACAGAGCCCGTGACCGAAAGGATAAGACTAACACCCCAGCCTCTGAGCTAAATCGCGTTGCCAGCGGAGGATGCTCGGCAGGATCGATAAGCGGGAGCGCCTTATCCAGGTGTTCCCGGGCTTCTGCGATGTCGCCCGTTTGCAGCAAGGAAATTCCCATCATGCGATGCCCAGTCAGGAGCGGGGCCGTCGCCCTCTGCTTCTCCGCGAGCGCCAGGTACTGCGCCGCCAGATCGCGACAGGCATCGCCATTGAACGCCATGAGGTTCGCGGCCCAGAAGGCGTTGAGGACCCTGAACAATAGCAGCGGGTCTTCGGGGGGTTCTCCCAGCGCTTCGGCCTGCTCGATCAGCAAACGTGCCCGCTCCGTAGCCGCCCTGGTTTCGGCGGCAGCGTAACCTTTGACATGCATGAGTGGATTGACGAGCGCGATCTGAAGCTTGATCTGCTCGCGACGCAGCGCCGGCGTGCCAGGCAGGGTCGCGATCTGGTCGAGGGCACGGGTGAGCTGGGCCACGGCTTCAACCAGCGCCGAGCGTGCCAGTGACCGCTGTCCCGCCTTGCCCCACAGACCGGCGGCCCTCTCGATCAACCCGGCCTCGGTGCAGTGACGCGCCAGGATCTCGGGCTGGCTTTCGGCAGTCTCGGCGAACCGGCGACTTGTCGCCCTGCATATGCATCCAGATTCACGCCGTCTATGGCGCGTCGGGGTTTACCCTCGCGGCGTCGCCGTAACATTCGAGGACGGAAAGCCCGATATTCAACCCCCTGCCCGCGTAGCACATATTTTTGAGTACGAAGGCTTAATTGTCGACTCGCGCCAATTCGAGCAGCTATGGCCGAAGAAAGATCGGGCAATAGACCGGGCGAGAAGAAGGTTACTAAATACGGCGCAACGTAAACGCATTGTTGGCCAAGATATTATTAAAGGATTGCGCGGCTAGCTTATACGGCCCGCTCCTTTTCCAATTGAACGCCGTCCCCGCCCCTACTCCGCAACGGCGTGATTTTTCCAGAATGCCAGAATGCGAAGTATGCGCCTCGCGGATGTAAGAGCAATATAGAGATGACACCCCTCTGCCAATTACAGATGACACTTCCGGGGGTTTTCCGGGGGGTATCAAGGGTAACGGTTCGGCTGATGAGCAATCGCGAGCTGCAGCGGCTCGAGGGACGTAACTCGCGAATAAGGCCCCGCCCGGCCCGCTGCACTGCCAGCTGCTCTCTACGTGATACGGGGGACCCGGTGAGGAATGTGACGGCTTGGCCAGCGCCATCGGTCCGCGGGCTCAGTAGTCGCGCAGCACGCGGCGCCGCCGGCGCTCGGCGTGTTCCGACAATTCGCCAATTTGGTGAACGAGGAGCAGCAGATAGAGCACCATCACCAGAGCCAGCCGCACAATGCCCGCCGTCGTCGCCGGTGCGTCGTGCAGCTCGCGGACTCGGGCGATGATCTCCCAGACGAGGCCGACACCGAGCGCTGCGTGATAGGGCCGCCCCAGCCTCTCTCTAAGCCAGTCATCAAGACGATGCACGACGCCGAGTGTTTCGCCAATCATCGGTCCCCTCGATGGGCTGGGCTGTAAGGCACGAATGACAGAATAATCAGAAAATGGACGACAGCAGCAGCACCTTCCCCGCATCAGTTCGGCGCCGCGATCGCTTGTGAGACGTTCTTTCCGCCACCGGATCGTTCCGGCCGATGCCCTGCCCTCAATCCCCGGACTTTATTTTTGATAACAGACTTTTTCAAGAATAAAGCGGGAAAAGGCCTCGCCAAGCCCAGGACCGAGGTTTTGCCATTTAGCTGGCTCCTTTGCCTGCACCTGATGAAATCGACCAATTACTCGCATGCCCACCGGGAGAGAGGAGAGACGTTCATAATTTTCGGTCCCACATCGACCCCTAACAGGATGCGGAAAAACTTCCGAATTTCAGTAGAACCTGTCGTGTAGATGGCGTGGATGCCCGGCACAAGGCCGGGCATGACGACCACCAAATGTTTCAACAACTTACGTCATGGCCGGGCTCGTCCCGGCCATCCACGCTCTAAGCGGAATTCGCAATGAGTGGTCGGCACAGCATGTTTTTCCCAGCTAAACGAGCCGACAACAGGCGTGCCGCTTCCCTGTTCGACCGAGGCCGTGGCAAGACGCGTTTGGAGAAGACGACGGCTGGGCCAAAATAGGCCATCGGGACTTGCTGTCACTACAGCGGTACGAGGGTCACAGCGCATTACGCTGCTGCACAGGCTTAG
>JAFAHH010000939.1 GCA_019237355.1 Acetobacteraceae bacterium
TCACGCCCGAGCCGACCTCCACGACCTCGCCCATCATTTCGTGGCCCATGATTTCGCCGGGCAGCATCGCGGGAATGAAGTTATGGAACAGATGGAGGTCAGAGCCGCAGATCGCGCAGCTCGTCACTTTCACGATGGCGTCCCGCGGATCCTCGATCTGCGGATCCGAGACGGTGTCACACCGGATGTCCTCCTTGCCGTGCCAGACGAGAGCTTTCATCGACCGGACTCCCATGATCGGTTTTGCTTGCGGTGCTGCCATGCCCCGCAGGTCCAAAGGACCGACGCGCGCGCCGGTCGGCGGGTTGCGTGATCACGATCCTTTGGGGCGAGTGGGCACGGCTGGCAGCCGCCTGCCGTCTGATGCATCGAACGATATCGGCGCGCTCATGCAGGGCACCGGCCCCTCGAATGTGTCGGGCCGCCGGCGCCGTGATCGCGTTCGCCGATCACGCGATCACGCGCAACCGCGCAGCCAGCGCCGCGGTTTGAGCGTAAAGCGGTGCCACGGTCATGCCATGTCGGAGAAGGCGATGCGCCCAGAGAAGTTGGAGAACGTCGTCAACGTCGGCGACGTGCAAGAGGAAGCGCTCGAGCACGGGAATAGCTGGAGGAACTACAGGAAGCGATTGACGCCGACGATGCCGCGCGAGGGCCATCTCGGCGTCAATCTCTGTCGAGTACCCGCCGGGACGAGCGCCTGCCCATGTCATACCCACCAGCTCGAGGACGAGGTGTTCTTTGTCATTTCGGGCCGTGGCGTGTTCCGGTACGGGGAGCAGGTGATGGAGATCAAGCCGGGGGACTGTATTTCGTGTCCTGCGGGGACCGGGATCGGACACCAGCTCGCCAACCCGTTCGAGGACGACCTCACCTATCTCGCGATCGGGATGAACGATCCGAACGAAGTCTGCACGTATCCCGATAGCGGGCGGGTCTCAATCTCGAGTTTGGGGTGGGCCGGCTTTCTCCAGCCAGCGGCCTATTACGAGGGCCAGCCCGATCCCCCGCTGATCATGAGGATGGCACGGACCGAGGCGCGCAGGTAGGTTCTAGCGACGGGTAGGGCCTCAAAACGACGACCTTGCAGCCGGCGTGATCGGGGCCGCGGAAGCCGGCTGGCTTGACGATGCCCTCCGCACGGGAAGTTGACTCAGGGCAAATGCCTCAACTCGGTAAACTTTTGCGATGCTCATGAAGCACGGAGAACCTGCTCCGGCTTAGGGCGCATCGACCGGCGCAAGTCTGACTGCCGCTCATCATTTTGAGTGATGGCTGTAGCAATGAAGCGGGCACCTGGGGTTAGAATATCGTTCCTGACTGTCGTGATTGCCATTGCGGCTTTGGGCTGTGCCGCGGGTCGTGCAGTCGCTCTGCCATACGTTCAGACGAACCTGGTGTCGGATATTCCTGGGCTGGCCAGCATCACCGACACCGAGCTGAAAAACCCCTGGGGCGTGTCGGAAAGTTCCACTAGTCCGTTCTGGGTTTCCAACCAGGCGACGAACAGCTCCACGCTTTACACAGTGTCCGGCAGCACGAATGTCAGCAAGGTGGCTATCAATCCGCCGAGCGGGTTTGTCGCAATTCCCACGACGGGAGCCGGACCGCAAGGACCAACAGGCCAGGTCAACAACGGAAATGCCTCATCATTCGCGGTCGGGAATGGCGGGAATGGCGGGTCGGCTCACTTCATCTTTGCTAACCTGAACGGCACGATTTCCGCCTGGGACACAGGTGCAACGGCGTTCGTTCAGGCGACTACCGCGGGCGCCATCTACACGGGCCTGGCCATCAACACCGCGCAGACCCGGCTCTATGCCGCGAATGACGCGGGGGTCGGCGGCATCGATGTCTTCAACAGTTCCTTCGGGAAGGTGAGCTTGCCCGCCGGTGCGTTCACCCATCCAAATCTGCCAGCCGGTTATGTTCCGTTCAACGTTCAGGACATCGGCGGCAAGGTCTATGTGACCTACGCGGTCGCCGGCCGGGCAAACCAGACCTCCGCCGCGGCGGGGATGGGGGTGGTGGCTGTCTACGACGAGAATGGCGTCCTTCAGCAAACGCTGATCAGCGGCAGCCAGCTCGCCTCGCCCTGGGGACTTGCCATCGCCCCGGCTGATTTCGGCACGTTCAGCAACGATCTGCTGGTGAGTAATTTCAGCTACGCCGATAGTGCTATCAACGCGTATAGTCCTGTGACCGGCGCGTTCTTGGGCACCATCCCGATCAATATTGGCAGCAACGCTCCGGGCGGCCTGTGGGCCCTCGCTTTCGGCAACAACGCCAGCGGCGGCGCCAGCGACACGCTCTATTTCGCGGACGGTATCAACAGCGAGACGGACGGGCTGTTCGCCGCCATATCGGTGCCTGAGCCCTCCGCAGCGGTCCTGCTCGGAACTTCCCTCGTGTTTCTCGGCGTATTCATGAGGAAGCGTCTGGCAAAATAAGCCCTGTCCGCACGATCCCGATCTCTAAAGCGCAGCTCTATCGCCCATGGCGCGCTGAACGCCACTGCTCGCAAAACCGGCAATCGAGGTCCGGCACGACAGGTCTCGCAAGGCGAGGAGCCACCGATGCCGACCTCCCCGGCCAAGGATAGAAACACGCTTTCGCGCCTACGTCCCCCTTCCCTGCTCGCTGCGCTCTGCGCCGGCTCGGTGTCGCTCTTCGGCGTTGCCGCCGCGGCCGAGGAGCCGACGCCGTCCCCGCCTGCCAATGCGGCAACGCAGGCGGGCGCCGCGACGCTGCAAAATTTTACCGAACTCCTGAAGGCTGAGGCTTCACGTGCTGAAACGGCTACAAAGCACGAGAGCGATGTCATTGAACAAGCCCTCAAGCGCGAAGGCGAAGCCCTTACGTTTCTCGAATATGTCGTTGCCGCGGCCGGGGCTGTTCTGGTGGCTGTTGCTGGATTTGTCGCATGGGCGCTGACGGCGGCGAACCGCGCAACGAAAACAGATATCGAGAAAGAAGTACGAATGCAGCTAACGGCTAGGGTAGCCGAGGAAATAGAAGCCCGGGCCAAGAGCACGCTTGAGCGCATCGCAACGCTTGAAAGCAATATCGGCAATGCGGAGCAAAGCCTTGGTAAACAGCGGAAGGCTATTAGGGATCTGGTGCACTGGACTATGGGTTATTGGCCCTACAATCACCTCAGGGTTATCAATGATATGAAGATTAGGGGGAATCCCAATGACAGATTCGAATTCCGCAGTGAGAACGCATTCAAGAGGGAACTGGGTTTCCTCATCGACAATGGCTATCTCGAAAACATAAATCTGGACAGCTTTCAGGACCGCGAGAATATGCTGGACAAACTGACAGTCACCGACGCCGGCAGGCATTATCTTGCCTTCCGTGAAAGCCTTGCTCCCAAGCCGCTCGGATAATGAGCCCTGATCCTACAGTCTGAAGGGTCGAACCCGCCCCCAAAACTTCGTCATTCCCGGTTGCGCATGACGAGTGTGGGGTAGTTCCCGAGCAGTGACGGAAGGTCATCCGGGACAACAATGGAGCCAGAGCGGTTCCAGCTTGGCTAAAACCGCTCTGAAGCCCACACGGCCGCCAGCTTGCCCGGATTGAGCACCTCGTCGAGCTGCGCCTCGGACAGCACACCCGTCTCCCGCGCCAGCTCGCGTACCGTGCGCCCTTCGGCGAGCGCCCGCTTCGCCAACTCGGCGGCGCGCTCGTAGCCGATGATCGGTACCAGCGCCGTCACGGTGGACACGCCGTTCTCGATGTGCCGCTTGCATTCTTCCACACGCGGCTCGAGTCCGTTCACGCAACGCTCGGTGAAGGTGCGGACGGCGTTCGTCAGCAGCTCGATCGACGAGAGGATATTGTGCGCGATCAACGGCTCGAAGGCGTTGAGCTGGAGTTGGCCCGCTTCCGCCGCGAGCGTCACCGCGAGATCGTTGCCGATCACCTGAAAGCAGACGAGGTTGACCACCTCCGGGATCACCGGATTGACTTTGCCGGGCATGATCGAGGAGCCGGGCTGCATGGCGGGGATCGCGTATTCGCCGATGCCGCCGCGCGGGCCGGAGGAGAGCA
>JAFAHH010000943.1 GCA_019237355.1 Acetobacteraceae bacterium
TTGCTGCGATTTCGAGTCGGCGGCCCAGAAATATAAGATCTGGTTCAGGCGCACTTTGACGTTAAGGGGACGATGATGGCCGAGAGCAACCGAGCGGCGCACGTTGTTGAGGAAAAGACCGTTCCGGCCGTTGCGGAGACAGCTGTCGTCGGCAAAGAGCCGGAGGCTACCGAGGCCGTGCGCCTGAACAAGCGGGTGCATGAAGATGAAGAACTCCTCGACATACCGATCCAGGTCGAAACCGTCGAGGTGGAGCGCATACCCGTGGACCATTGGGTCGATGGGCCAGTGGGCGTGCGCCAGGAGGGTGATACAACGATCTACCCGGTGCTGCGTGAGGTCCCCATAGTCGAGAAGCGGCTGAAGCTTATCGAGGAGGTCCGCGTCACGCGCAAGCAGACCAGCAAACACGTCCAGGAACGAGTCAGATTGCGTCGCGAGGAGATCACGGTGGAGCGCGACGGAGATCCGCAAGGTCCGGAACCGATCCGGGCGCCTGATTAGGTTGGCCGCTGTAAGCGGATCAGCGGCTTCAAGCAACGGCAACATGAGAGAGGGAAAATCCCTTATGACGGAGTCTGTCATTGGATTGGTCGGAGACCGCAAAACGGCGCAACAGGTTCGCGGCGAGCTGGCCAAACTCGGCTGTGCTGATCGCACGATCGCTATTTTCGGCGAGGAAGACGCCGATAACGTTGTGCAGGAACTCACGGAGCGCGGCCATAAGGAAGACGTCGCGCGCCGGTATAGTGAAGCCGTCCGCCACGGCGGAATTGTCGTTACAGCCGAGGCCAAGGACGTTGATCGAGCCCTGGAAGTATTGAATCGTTTCCATAAGAGCCCGGAAGAGCTGATCGAGGGCCATCAGCAGGAAACAGCTCGTGGGCAATCAGTCGAAGAAGAGCTGCGCGTTGGAAAGAAGCAGAGCGCGACTGGCAAGCGCCTAGTGACGGAGGTCAGCGAGCAGGAGGTCGAGAAGCCGGTCAGGCTACGCGAAGAGGAGGTTGAGGTTGAGCGAAATCAAGCAGAACGCCGCCTGAGCCCTGAGGAAGCGGACCGGGCTTTCCAGGAAGGCACTGTCGAAGTGACCGCAGTTAGGGAACGGCCTGTCGTCTCAAAGGAGGCCCGCGTCACCGAAGAGGTTACCCTCCGCAAGCAGGCCAATGAGCGGCAGGAAACGGTTCGCGACACCGTCCGGCATAGCGAAGCCAAAGTCGAAGATACCAAAAAGAAGTAGTCGAATTACCGCATGTATCGGGAAGTTCCAATCTTCCCGATACCCCGCCAAGCTACACCGGTGTCGCGGGGGTTATGACGCTTATGACCGCCCATAGGACCACAACGCAGAGGAAGCCAACTCGACTCCGGCGCAAGCCGGCGCTTGGCGATCAACGTCAGCGGCACCGCAGAGAAGAAATGCGACATGAAGCCGCCAATTGATTACGTTCGGGTCAAGGTAGTTAAGATGATTGGAGGAAACGGTCGCGATCGCGACACGCATCACGATCCAGATCATCACGGCGATGACGGGCGTTATCCTACACTCAGTCCCAAGCGGTCGCGGCGATGCCACCCGCGGCCTCGCTGGAGAAATGCGGATTCCGGCCGGCTGCCACACAAGTTGCTATAAAATACGCATGTCAGAGCACGTCATACCCTTCCAGCCAAACCGCTTCGAGGGTGCAGCGCCGCATTACCTCCAGGGTCGGCCCCCCTACGCCCCGTTATTGTTCCGCCGCGTCGCTGAGCTGATCGGTTTGGGAAGCCGGCATCGGGTTCTAGACCTCGGCTGCGGTCCCGGGCAACTTGCCAGCGGCTTCGCCTATTTCGCCGGGTCCGTCCTGGCCATGGACCCGGAACCGGAGATGTTGGCCATCGGCGCCGCCCGGGTCGAGGGCGTCCTAACCAACGTTACGTTCTTGCAGGGCAGCTCCTATGATCTGGGCCCGGAGATCGGAGAGCAGTTTGGGCCATTTCATCTGGCTGCTATCGGCCGGGCGTTCCATTGGATGGATCGCGCAGACACGCTATTTCGGCTCAATACCCTCATCGCGCCAGACGGAGCGGTGGCACTCTTTACGGACGTGCATCCAGACGTGCCGGACAATGCTTGGATGAAGGAGTTCCGCGCCATCCGCCGCCGATGCACCGATGAGAACCGGGCCGACCGCCAACCTGACTGGCCGACGCACGAGACGATCTTGCTTGCTAGTCCATTCTGCCAGCTAGAGCGGGTCGGCGTGGTCGAGCGCCGGCGTATCCCGAAGGCGCAGATCGTCGACCGGGCTCTCTCTATGTCATCGTGCTCGCGCAGCCGTCTTGGTGCTCGGGTGGAGCAACTCACTGCGGAGATCGCCGCACTTGCTGAAAGCGCGGCTAAGGAGGGATGGATAGACGAAGTCGTGGAGTCGGTGGCGCTCGTCGCCGTTCGGCAGCACTGAGAGCACCGGGTCCCGCAAAACGGGGGCCCCGGGATTGGGGTTTCGATCGTCGGAGAGCATGAATCGCGCTCTGAAAACCAAGGACCTAGAGCAGCGCTAGCGAATAATATTATATTAGACCTGTTTCGGGTTGCACAGTCAGCCTGAAACTGGTCGAATTCTAGAGTTTTTGTTTAGAGGGCGCGACTCAGGGTGCGACGATTCTGCCTCAAAGCCATCCCGCTGGGGTGGTCTGTTCTATGATGGCGAGGCCGGGCGCCGCTCGGTACCGAACATGGTATCTGCCGCTGCCATCACCCGGTCTAGCATTCTGTTCACGAGACCAGCCGCATAACCTCCGAATAGCGCCAGCGCCGGTTGGCCGAGATTCGCCATGAGATTCCCGGACGCCGGCCCGGAGCCGACACCAGCAAGCTTGTCGGCAAGCCAATCGAAAAGGAGCTGTGACAATATATAACCAGAGATGATACCCATTACCCAACGGGACCAATAGCTACTCTGATATTTGGGATCGTAAGTCAGAGTTGAAGTGTAATTGGTCAGCCTCTGCAGGTTGGCAAAGCAGCTACCAAGAGAGGCGGCGGACACCAGGAATAGTTCAACGATTAATTGCGGCCAGCCGGAGAGCTCCATACCGGTTTTCCGCATATTTTCGGAATTGATCTCCGGCAACAGGTCCATGCCAAGCATGATAAGAAGAGAAACGCCCGCGATAAGCAGGAAATGGCGAACAAGCGGGACGGGGCCAAGCGAGCTGAGGAATGGACGTCGCCGCCGCTCTCGGGCGAACAACAAGATTGCGCCCGGTGTCGCCGGTGCGACCAAATTCTTCAGCGATTGATAAACAGCGACCGCCTCTGACAGAGGTGAGACCGGAACACGTGCATCCCCTGTGTCCGCCCCGACCGGCTGAATGCTACGCAGTGCAGGCGGCGCGGCTACCGATAGACATGCATCAAGGCGCGCGAGTAACTCCGGCGACAACTCGCAGCCATTGGCTATTGCATGCTCGGCCATTGCCTCGCACATCTCGAGAAGCTCAGTTCGTAGACGGCTACGAGAACAGATGGCAGTCGGCTCGACCGCCGCGGCAATACCCGCGTCTTGCGTGGGTCGCGCGCTTGTCAGTATCTGCAGACGCATCGGCGGCCCCTACTCTGAGGCAGTTTTGGAAACGGACGGGGTAAGCAGCAGCACGGTCATTCCGTTGGTAAGGGCTTCCGGTTCAGGGCTTCGGCGTCGATCTTGCAATCACCGCCGGGCAGAATTCCTTTTACGTGAGTTGCCCGATCAACCGTTTACGAGATGGTCGATCATGTTTTTAACCGCGCTCATTTGCGGAGCGGCCTTCACATTGAACTGGAAGCCGGTGTAGCCCCACCAATCCCAGCAATGCTCCGGATTGACTGCAAGATCCGCCGCTGCCTGCGGGTAGAGGAGCAGGATGTGGTTGGTGTCGGCCCAGCGGTTGTAGCCCGTATCAGTATAATACTGGTCGCCGATATCCTGAGCCGTCTGCTTGCAGCCATGGAACACGACGTGGATCCGGCAGGTGTCTCCCTGATCGCAGGATGGCGGGACGTATAGGAAACCCTTCTCCCCCATGCCAAAATCGCCGAATGGTTTCTGGTCGAAGGTGACGAGGCGGCCGGCGGGCGCGCTCGCGGGTGCGTTCAACGAGCCATAGAGCTGATTCAGGATGGCGCCGGCCTGGTCATAAGGTGTACCCTCGACGGTGCAGTGATTGATATACGGACTGGCGTTCTCGGCGCAGTCGCTGCCCCATGACTGCGTGATGAAGGCGTGGCCGGCCGGCACGCCGTTGACATACTGGATGTTGCTCTTCGGAACGCCAATCGTTTGATAGTAGCTGTAAGTGGCGTCGACCACGGGCTGCGCCACCACGCTGTCGTTGGTTCCGCTGAAAATGTACACGCGGCTACGATGCAAGTTGTCCGTACCATCGATCTGGCCCGTCGCGGCGAACCACTGCGCTGCCGCTGCGGA
Organism: Acetobacteraceae bacterium; assembly: GCA_019237355.1. GTDB lineage: Bacteria > Pseudomonadota > Alphaproteobacteria > Acetobacterales > Acetobacteraceae > JAFAHH01. The sequence continues at coordinate 4,449 of JAFAHH010000943.1, forward strand.
GGCGCTGCCGAGCGGCACGCCCTTCATGCAGGTCTGAATGCCGCCCCAGTTGACATACGCGCAATTATATGGGCCACCTGCGACGATACCGGCCCCCATGATATCGGCCGAGTAGGCGGTATGAAACTGCACCGCCATGAACGCACCCGAAGACAGGCCGGAAACCGAGGTCTGGGCCCGATCCACCTTGAACGAAGGCAGCGGCTGAGCAGCCAAGGACCCAGCGGATAAAACTGCGGCAAATGGGGCGGCAAGACTCAAGTGGCGAAATCGGAGCATTATGCACCTTTCCATGCAAGTTCGATTAAGAACGGAAGCAGACCTGTGTCCGCTCTCGTTGTGCGCCCATTGCTACCCCTGAGTGGTTTCTACAGCCTTAAACTGGCTACCGAGACCTAATCCCGCCGAGTGGATAGGCCGTAAGCGTGGTCTGAACGACGCCTTGCGAGTTGAGTGATTGATGATGCCGCTGCTGGTCGGTCTACGGGCACCAGGGTTGCCCACTCTGCCTCTGGGCGGGAACATTACGACAGCTTCGTCGCCATACTCGCCGAGACACAGTTTCCCCCGCCACGCATTACCCCCGGACCGCGCCGTGGCCGGGCCTCGAGAAACGAGAGCGACACCGATACATACTGCGGGGTGAAAGTGCGCTCCAGTAGGACCAGCTCCGAGGGAGAACCTCCATAGCAGGGGCATCTAGAGC
>JAFAHH010000727.1 GCA_019237355.1 Acetobacteraceae bacterium
ATGACCCGTCTCCTCTGTGCGTGAGGCTCGGCGCCGGCCCATCCGGCGCAACCCTCGATCCGGCACACCCGTGAGACGGGTCACCCCGATTCGGGGAAACGGACATGGGGTCTTGGGTTTTGTTTTTGAGGGCGATCCAGGCTTTCCGCATCGGGACCCAATCCCGGGTCGCAATTGGCGCGCAAAACGGGACCCGGTGCATGCGAATGGGGAACCCGAGTCTCCCTCAAGCGATCGCGCTCTATGTTTGAGAGCGCGATTCAGGCTTTCCGACTATCGGGACGGCAATTCGCTTGCGAATTGTGGTCCCGATCCGCCTCAAAGCCATCGCGCTCTTGCCCGCCTGCACCGGAAGATGGATTGCGGCGCTCGGCGAAACCATCCACGCTGTAGTCTGACTGACCCGGTAGGGTATTGCCGAGCCGGCAGAGTCCCGGCAACAGGTTGGTCATAAGTCTCTCTGCCTCACGGGGGAAGCGCCTTGAATCGTGCTCGTGCTGGGCTCCTCGGGGCGTTGTGCCCGACCCTGAGCCCGGCCCTACCTGCCCCATTAACGGCACAAACGGCTCGGCGGCCGCAATCAGGCCAGGCAGCGCGGGCAGGCGCGAAGCGCGTGGCCGCGGAGCCAATTCCACGCATTGGCGTGATTCGCGACATCAAGGTCGAGGGTAATCAGCGTATCGAAGCGGGCACCATCCGTTCTTACATGTTGGTCGCACCGGGTGACCCGTTTGATCCCGACCGGCTCGATCACAGCCTGAAGGCGCTATACGCGACCGGCCTGTTCCAGGACGTCAGCCTGATCCCCCAAGGCGACACTCTGCTGGTAAGAGTTGTGGAAAACCCGATCGCCAACCGCATCGCCTTCGAAGGTAATCACAAGCTTACCGACGAGCAGCTTCGGAGCGCAATCCAGCTGCGCTCACGTGCCGTGTTCACCCCCGCCTTGGCGCAAGCCGATCGTCAACGCATTCTCGATCTCTATGCCAAGAACGGCCGCTATGACACACGGGTTGAGCCGAAGATCGTTCGGCTGCCGCAAAACCGGGTTGACGTGGTGTTCGAGATCAATGAAGGTCCAGCGACGCTTACCAGCCGGATCGTGTTCGTTGGCAATCACGCCTTCAGCGAATCGACCCTAAAAGACGTGATATCGAGCCGCGAGCAAGCTTGGTGGCGGTTTCTATCCACTTCGGATGAGTATGATCCGGAGCGTGTCGCCTTCGACAAAGAGTTATTGCGACGGTTTTACCTGAAGAATGGGTATGCGGACTTCGAAGTTAGCAACGTTACTGCCGAACTCTCGCCTGACCGGCGGTCATTTTTCCTCACCTTCACGCTCGATGAAGGTTCGCGTTATCGGATCGAGAAGGTGACAATCCATTCGACCCTGCGGAATCTCAGTGGTGGGCAATTGATGCCGGACCTGGAGATCAGGCCGGGTGATTGGTATGATGGGGATGCGGTGGAACGCTCGGTCGAGGCGGTTACCGATGATGTGCTCAAGCGCGGCTACTCATTCGTGCAGGTCAAGCCGCGCATTTCCCGGAACAAAACGCGCGAAGCAGTCGACCTCGCATACGAAGTGAGCGAGGGTGGTCCGCGGATTTATGTCGAGCGGATCGAGATTCAGGGCAACACGCGCACCCAAGACAAGGTGATCCGCCGCGAATTTCGCCTTGCTGAAGGCGATCCTCTCAATGCCGAAGCAATTCGACGTACGCGCCAGCGACTCCTCGATCTGGGCTATTTCAGTAATGTTACAATAACGATCTCTCCGGGATCGTCTCGGGATTGAGATTTAGTGGAGCAGATCGCGCTTCACTGGAATTGCTAGCATTCGATCAGCACGGAAGGAGTTTGCCATCGCGCCGGGTGGGTTGCTGGGCAATTCCATCTGATGGCCATCTGGTCTAGCGGGGATCGGCGAGCGAACGCAATCTGCCAGTGATCCCGGCCCATCGATCGCCCTCTGCTCTGGCAAGGCTATTGCCTGGCAAGCCGAATCCCCGCAAGGGTTACACCCCTCGGATCTCGAATGAGGAACAGGCTTTGATTGATTTCCGTGCTGGGCTGCTCGGCGCGCTATGCCTGAGCCTCATCTTTCCTGACCCCGTCACGGCGCAAACTCCTCGCCAGCCCAGTGCAGGCACGGCCGCGAGGCCGGCTGGCGCACGCGGCTCCCAATCAACCCCTCAACGGACCGGTGTCATCCAAGACATCAAGGTCGAAGGCAATCAGCGGATCGAGGCCGGGACTATTCGCTCCTACATGCTGGTGGCGCCGGGGGACCCGTTCGATCCCGACCGGCTCGATCGCAGCCTCAAGGCGCTCTATGCGACCGGTTTATTCCAGGATGTCAGCCTAGTTCGGCAGGGCGATACGCTGGTGGTCAAAGTGGCTGAAAATCCGATCATCAACCGCATCGCCTTCGAGGGCA
>JAFAHH010000018.1 GCA_019237355.1 Acetobacteraceae bacterium
ATCTGTTCCGTCAACAGATCGCGCCGCCGCTCGGCGTCCTCAACCGCCTGAACATAATCCTGAAACACAATCTGCTGCGCCGGATGCTCAAACCGCTGCCCAGCCAGCCAGGCCCGGTGCGTGCCCGACCACGTCTTGCGCCCGCCATAACGGCGGCCATGCCGCAACAGAAACCCTTGCAGCTGCTGGCGGGCGCGGCGAACCCCCTGTACCGCCCCCGTACGGGCACGGACTAAATCGCGCATCGCTTCATGCCAAGGATCGTTGGCGGAGCACAATATGCCGTGTCGGTCCCGGGCTTGCCGAACGCGATCCGCATCTCGACCCACCCGGCCCTTGCCGAGGAGCATTTGACAACATCGAGCTCTGGTCTCCTGGAAATCCGCTGTTTCCGGACCCAGGTCGTCGCAGGTCAGATGCTTTCTCGGATGAATATTGCCTATTCTTGTTTCGCCTATGGTTAAATTGACAATGCCTCATCGCGAATCTGACACTAGGGTGACCTCACCTAAGGTCATCCCGCTCTAGCCTCCGGCTTTAGCCTTTTGGGTGGTCGAGGAAGAAGCGAATCATCTCTCGGGTTGCGTCGGGTCCTTGCGGGTCAGTGTACGACCCGGCAGCGCTTCCACCCGACCAGGCATGGCCAGCTCCGTGAATCGTCCAGTGCTCGAACACTGTGCGTTCGCCCATATAGTTATACAGAGTGCGATTGTAAGAATGGCCTCCGGGCACCTGACTGTGCTGCTCCTTTCTCTCCAATGGCGTGCCCGTAGCAGCAACCGAGTACGTAATTATCTGGTTGCCATTTATTGGATGCACCGTCGTATCCTGGTCGCCGTGGAACACGATCGCCGGGACGATGCTTGGGCTCTCGAACCCCGTTGAGCCATCTCGACGATGGAGGGTTCCATGGGCCCCTTGCCGCATTGCCGCAAATGCCGAGCGAAGGTCGCTGGCAGCTCCGCTAGCAAGCCCGGAATGCACGCCGACCGCGGCATAAAGATCGGGGTAGGTCGTCGCCATGATTGCAGCGGCCGCGCCGCCAGCCGAGAGGCCAGCGACGTAAACCCGTTGCGGGTCAACACAGTACTGCCGCATGACCTGGCGCGTGATGCCAGCGATGAGGGATGGCTCACCCTGATCGCGATGCTGATCGTCCACCTTGAACCAGTTCCAACATTTTGAGGCGTTGGCCGAAGTGGTTTGCTCGGGATAGACGACCAGGCAGGTATGCTCTTCGGCAACCGCGTTCATGCGGGTACCGGCGGCAAAATCGTCGGCCGATTGCGTACAGCCGTGCAGCATGACAATCAGGGGAACAGCCTGCCCCTGGTAAGCACTCGGCACGTAAAGCTTGTAGGGGCGGCTTCCGGCTTGGTTGCTGAAGGTCCCGGCGACGAACTGTGCGCCTGCAGGCAGAGGGGCGGGGGCTTCGGACGGAGCCGGACCGGTCGAGCCGCCCGGCAGATGGAATTCACCGCGGCGCGCCTGATCAAGGAAGCTACGAAGCCTATCCGCGATCAAAGATTGCGGCCGGCCTTCCGCAGAACGTGAGGGTGAGCGGAATGCACCGGTGCTGAGCGGCGGCACAACGCGCGGTAAGGGAAAGGCATTCGACATCTCGGTTTGCTCTGCCAATCCGTCGATAGTAGTGCCTTCCGGTCCGGCTGCCTGATTAGTGCCGCTCTGCGCCGCCTTGCCCTGGAGCATGCGTTGTAGCCAGGTGGTGGCTTCACTCAGTCGGCCTGCGACGGTTAGGCGTGTGGCTTCACGCATGTCGCTTTCAAATCCGTTGCTCATCTCTGTGGCTTTCTGTGTTTGGAAAGAGTCAGCCGCTCCCGTTCGGAGCCTGATCAGTTCCCGGTGGGGCAATCCTTAAAGGGCTAGCAGTTCAGGCACCGACCGCCCGGGGACGCCTGGTGCCGGGCGGTGCGCGGACTACGTCAGCGCGTCCGGTCGGCTAGGGCGGCCCTGACCTCTGGGCTGGCTTGTAAGGCGCCCAGCACCGAGACCGAGGCGATGGTAGCGCGAGCGAGCTCAGGGGTGACATCCCGGGCGATGCTGGCCAGCCCCAGCACATTGATCTGGAGCGTCTGCCCAGCGGAACGCGCGGCTTCGAGATCCTCCCTGCTATAGTGCCGGAGGCCGAGATCTAACGTCCTGTGCGCAACGGACTGACGCACCACGTCAGCGTGCCGCTCAAGCTGGTTGCGAATGGCGGTCCGGATAAAATCGGTGCGATTGGAATAAAACCCCTCTTTCACCATCAAGTCGATATGGCCGAGGTCGACATAACCGAGGTTGATCGTGATCTTCTCGCTGTCAGCGAGCCTGGGCCGCAGCTCGTGTATGTTGTTAGCCATCACTTCGCTCCACCATCCATATGGATGGTAAATGGATGGCGATGATCGTCTTTCAAGGCCAGCCGCTTTGGTAATTCGCACGGCGCTACGTATTGTACTTCCCGGAAGCTCCAGGATCCGATCAGTCCTCGCGCCTTGGCGATTGCAAGCTGCTGCGCCGCGCCCTGTTGAGTCAGGGCGCATATTGCCAAGCAAGCGGTAACCTGATCCTTCGAGCCCAAGCGTTGTCGCAATATTGCGACCGCGCGGAAGAAGCCCTCGCGAGACCTGTTCGCTCCCTTTTCCAAAATCGCGGGGCAACGATCTTCCACTGCTCGCCCGGAGTTCGGCTTCCCCGGTCTGAAGCCCGGCGAACGCTGGTGCGTGTGCGGCCCGCGCTGGCAGGAGACACTGATGGCCGGCCAAGCACCCCCGGTGTACTGCGCGCTACGAGCCTGCGGTTCGGCGGGGCGATAAGCGTGTGATCCTGGTCGATGGTGAGCCCAAGGGAGCCATCAACCGGGTTCCGGCCGTGGGCGAAGCACGGTTCAATCTGCATCTCGGGGGCGGGCAGAGCGCACGACGCTGACGACGCGCGATGTCGAGATTGTGCCCGCATCGGCCCTAGAGCATGTTTGTTTTTAGCAGAAACAAACATGCTCTAGCGAGTCTTGTTCGAGACCGTGACCTGGCGCCCGGCACGGCTTCGGCCTGGCACGCCGGACTTCATTCCGCATTGAAGCATACCAGGCTGGCCGGTGTCACTCTCCTGAGTTGCTGTAAAGTTCCGCCGCTTGCCCGACGGAGAGCCGGGTGTGCTGCGGCGGCCTACTCTACTGCGCCAGCGCCACGCCTTCTCGCATCGGGCCCTCGGAAAGCTCTGGG
>JAFAHH010000151.1 GCA_019237355.1 Acetobacteraceae bacterium
GCTCTAGAACGGTTTCCACCCAGGTGGAACCGCTCTAGGTTTTGGCTGCGAGCAGATTCACGCGATGTGGATCGCCTTCGCGATTCCACCTGATCGCGATCTGCTCTTACAGGAGCGAGCGGGGCAACGCGGCGGATGCTGCGCTCCGGGACATGGCTCTCGACGGGCGCTACCCGATAAACCCGGCCAGCGCCGAGGCGGTTGGCCAGGCGATCGACCAGAAGCGATATATTCGCATCGGCTTCGGCCCCGCCCACTCCCGCCCGGATTTGGGTATAGGCGAGCGGCTCAGCCAGACTTGCAATGAGCCGCATGGCATCCACACCCAGGCCAGGATCAACCCGGTCGAGCCTTTCTTGCAGGAGCCGGGCGAGGTGCTTGGGGTGCCGGTTTGGCTGGGCGGTTCCGATGCGGACCGCCTCAATTGAGCCATCGACGCGTTCAAACAGCAGGTCGAGGGTCCGGGCGCCTTGCCGTTTTCGCTCGAGCTCGGTGCAGACCTGTTTCGTGAGCCGGTCGATGACGCCGGTAAAAGCTTGGGGGGTGAGCAGCGGCTCGGCGAAGGCCAGCCGTTTTGAGATTGAATCGGCTGGGAAGACCGGGTTGACCGGCTCAAATTCACGCCCGGTCGCTTGGTCAAGGCGATGCAGGAGTTCGGGTCCAACACGCCGGGCGAACGGCGCGCGGGGTTCGGCCATGATCTGGCCGATGCGCTCGATACCAAGCCGGCCTAGCGCCTCCGTTAAATCCGAAGCGAGCCGGAGGGCGGCGATAGGCAAATTGGCAATGGATTGCGCCGCCTCGCCCGCCGGGACCACCGTTACCGGCATTTCACCATAATGCGCAAAGGACCAGGCTGCGCCTGTCGTGTCGGCGATTGCAGCCCGCGCCGCGAAGCCACTTCGTTGCAGACGTGTCACGAGGTCGGCCAGTAGTGCCTCTTCCCCGCCGAACAAATGGGCGCACCCAGTCGCATCGATCCAAATTCCATCTGGCGGATCTGGCGCCGTAAGCGGCGAATAGCGTAAGCAGCCGACGACTAGGCGCGCGAGCGTGGCGGCGTCATTGGCTGGGTCGGCTGGCACGACATTCAGCCCTGGGATCATGGCCTGAGCATGGGCGAGCGGCATGCCGGGATAGAGGCCGAGCTTGCGTGCGGCCGCATCCACGGCGGCCAAACTCTGCCGCCTGCCGTCATGAAATGCCGTAATGAGCGGAGCCTCGGGCGGGCTTGAAGCGGTGTGCCGCCGCAGCCGGTCGGTCGGCAGCGTCGGCAACCAAACTGAGACGACCCTTCGCATCAGGGGCCTCCACAATCCATGATGAGGGCTCGCCGCCGCGACAGCGTACGAGATCGAGCCGCCAGCGTGCCCGGGAGAGACCCGCCGTCAGCGGCGAATGCGGCAGCGGGGGCGGCGAGGGCAGGCTCGTAATCCGCCACCGTGTGACGGATGCGGCAGGTTCGGATAATTCTGCGCCGGAGAAACTAATGGTGCGTCGCAATGCGAACGCGGTCACCCCCGACTTTTCAGCCGCAAGCTGCAGCCGGCGCGAAGCGGTTAGGGTCAGGCGGCCGCTGACCTCACCAACCACGGCCGCAAGCCCTGAATGCTGCAGCCCTTCTTCCATGACCAGCAGAACCGCTTTGCCAGCCTCGGCGTAAATCACGCGGTCCGGGTGCAGCCCAGCGCCGGCCAGGGCCGGGGCGAATAAGTCAGGCCGTTGCAAGACCCACAGAACCGGGCCGTGCAGCGCTGCGGCCAACCCGGCCACGAACAGCGCCGGGGCTGCGCCATGCTCCGTTTCAGGGCCGGTGCCTGCGACCTCATGCAGGGCGCCCCGGGCCAGTCCGCCGCCTGGCAGGTGCTGGTCGATTGCGGGTAATCCGAAGCCAAGCACAGCCGGAGGGCAAGCCGGGCCGTTCCGCTCGATGCGGGCGACCTGTAGGCGGAGTTGTTCAAGCAGCGCTGTCTGGCTTGCTGGCATTGTCCTTCTCTCCCAACAAGAACATATAGCGAACAAGGTCCGGGATGAGAAGGCGGGGGCCCTGGAGGCTAGAGCGGTTCCACTCAAGTGGAACCGCTCTAGATTTGTTTTGCGAGCAGATTCACGCGATGTGGATCGCCGTCAGCGATTCTACCTGATCGCGATCTCGCTGCATTCTGAATCCTCGTTCCTGGGGAAAGCCGGGTCTGTTCTAAAGAAGTCCTGAACGCCAAAGTGAAAGCTTCCAATCTTCGCAGCAGCAAAGGAGGAGCTTCTTTCAGCTTGAACAAATATAAACTGAACATCCAGATAATCAGAGTTTTGTGCAAGCTCCTCGAGTGTATCAATGTCCGTTACCAAAGTGCCATTAGCTATAGTTGCGATTGCATCTATCCCGGTGTCAGCGCCCTCACCGGTAACGATGTCGAACGTATCAAAAGTTTGGCTGTATTGGCGTCGGACTGTCACATAACTGGCGGCGGCGGCCGGGTCGATCTCTCCGGAGGCGATTTGGGCGCCCGCCGGGGACGGTACCGCGCTCCAGGTGGTAAGCAACGGCCGCGGCAGCTAAGCTGCAGGTCGCGGCTGGCGCGGTGCGCGGCGTGGCATACGGGGGTGGTGGGGACCGCGGCCATCCAGGCTGCGATATTGGCTATCGGCCTGATTATTTAAGTTAATGGTCGCGAAGAAACTCGGCGCAGCAAGACGTGCAGCCAAGTCCAGAGGACGCGGCGGATAGCCCAGGGCCATCCGCCGCGCTCGCGCTGCGGCATGGTCGCAGCCCCACCCAGGTTACGGCAAGGTGCTGCGAGCTTAGGTCGCGCTAGAACCTAATGACGACAACGCCGCCCATGTCGCCGCAGCCGCCGGCGACCTCTTTGAGCTCGTCCTTCGAAATCTCCCGTACCTGACGCACGTCCGAGATCTGCGGCTCCGGCCGCGCCTGCTCGAGTTTCTTATTCGAATCCATGCTTGTCGCTCCAGCTATACGTTATGGCGGTCCTGCGGCGCAGAGAATCCGCGTCGTATCCGCCACCGTTGATGTACTGCAATCATATGCGGCTCATCTGTGGTCTGAATCACATTCCCAAATCAAAATTTACAGGTTACGATCGTCTGGCGTGCGGGACCGGAGCAGCCTAAGCTGACCCCAGTGCGTGCGGGTTTTTTGCGACCGGTGATCTCGTTTAGGGGAGGAGCGTGAGATGTGGCTTTCAACCGATTTACGTCTGCAGAGGGCGTCATGTCCCATCCCGGAGCCTGCTAATCCAAATCGCAAGCTGGTTACAAGAAGCCTTGTGCTCGCTTCGGCTCTGGCAATCCTGACGGCAGGTGGCCCGGCATTCTCGGCACAGGCCGCTCCGATCGCGTTCACCGTCGACTTCGATCTGGTGAATGTCACGAATGACGGCAATGGAGTCTATTCTGCCTCCTCGATCGGCCCTGGCCCATTTCAGGCACAGAATGGCGCTGGCCCGGTCGATTTCTCTGCCAGCGACTTCGGACAGATCGTCGCGAACTATCTATCGCCGAGATATTTCGGCTCAGATGCAGGGCCCCACGGATCGCTGCTTGCAAACCTGACGAACTTCGAATGGAATGGACGAGGCTTCGTCCAGGTACCCGGCGTCAGCATCGGCGGGTTCACCGTGGAGGTCGCGCAACCGGCGGCCGACAGCATCGTCGCAGCGAACGGCGGCCGCGCGTTCCCAAATTTCTCGATCTCGAGCGACGGCAAAGCGGTCACATTTTCTGGCGGCGTTATGCCGAACGAGCCTCCTCCCCAGCCCGGCCAAACCGAGGAGCTGGTATGGTCGTCCATAACGCCCAAGGCTCCTCAGCCGCCTACTTCGGACGTCTATCTCACGGATCCAACAATCCCGCCCGATCCTAATGGGGAGTTTGCGGCGATGAGGCTCGTCGGAGGAGCTGCCGCGATACCGGAAGCACCTGCGATTGTGGTCTTCTTGGCGGGGCTGCTGAGTTTGCTATTCGTTCGGCTCGGACAATCCACTGAACGGAGATGAGGCCGGCCTCCCTCTCTGCATTCTACGCGAGCGTTCTCTGTTGGTATCCGCCATCGGGCGGCGGTTGAGAGGGGTACTCTAGCATACGGCGCCAAATATTGCGGCTGAGCCGCGTTTCGTGCTCGTCTGTTCAGTCATGGTCGGGGCTACGTAGGGCGGATCGCGCTCGACTGGAATTGTTTGCAAATTCAGTCAGCGCGTGAAATGGTCGCAGAACAAGCTAGAGCGCTTCCACTCAGGATGGAAGCGCTCTCGGCTCCCCGTGGCGCGGTAAGTCACCCGCCACCTGTTGTTGCAGGCCGGTTCCGTCCGCGAGATCGGTGACCATCTGCGGGCAGCGGAGGCAGGCGGCCCGGCCCTCTTGACGGAACCAGCGGCAAGTCGGGCGAATTGCGCAGCGGGGTAGGCCACTAACCACAGGATCGAGCATACTCACAATGCGCGCGGCCAACTTGCAATCGTGGCCGTCGAAATGCTTGCATCCGTTCCCCATGCAATGCGCCGCGACGCGCAGCACCTGGGTCGGCTTTACATCGCCCGAGGCGGCGAGAATGTCGGGCGTGACCGGCTGCGCTTCGGTCAGATAGCCCACGCGGAAACCCTGGTCGGGATTTCCGGTCTGCACACCGAAGATGCGGGCTCCTTCCATGTCGGGCTCGGCGCTCGGGCACAGGATCGGCTGCTGCTGCTTTGGATCGCGGTTCATTACTCGCCTCTGGTCATGCTGTGAGCGCCGGCGCAAGCGTTATCCGGCCCCCGCCGGCACTCGAATGCGCGTCTTAGGTCTCGACGCGAATACCACCCGCCTTGATCGGGCCGTTCGCTCCTGCCACCGGGGTGACAGTGCTCGCGGTCGCGCCTGCAACTTCCTTGAGCTGATCGGGCGTGAGTGTGATCGGCTCCGGAAGGCGAGCGGTCTGTTCGTCTTTGTTTCTGGTCTTCATACTGTGGATCTCCCAATGCGCGACGGCGGGGGACATGCCCGTGTCACGCAGCCGACGTTACGCGGCCACAGCCTCGGGCCCTGTGAGATAGGCCACATCTGAGATCACATCTTGTTGTGACTCCGAACCATCGCGGCAGACCTCCCGCACCCGCCCGCCCGCCATCTCGAAGCGGCGCTCGGCGGAGGCGATTGTTTCGGGGCGATGCGCGATGATGATGCGCGTGAGCCCGAGCGCGCTGATCGCAGCGTTCACCCTCGCCTCGACCTCGGTGTCGAGATGCGAGGTACCCTCGTCCATGAACAGCAGCCTGGGCCGCCGGTAAAGCGCGCGCGCCAGCAGTACGCGCTGGCGCTGTCCGCCAGAGAGCGAAGATCCCATATCGCCGATTAGGCTATCGTAGGACATCGGCATCCGCGTGATATCGTCATGCACGCAAGCGAACTTGGCGCAGTCCACCATGCGCTCGTAGTCGAAGCCCTCGTCGAAAAAGCAGATGTTGTCGGCGATCGAGCCGGAGAGCAGATGATCGTCCTGCATCACCACCCCGACATGCTCGCGGAAGGCGCGCGCGCCGTAGGTCGCGAGAGGGAGCCCGTCGATCCGCACCTCGCCCTGCGTCGGCTCGAGCAACCCTAGCATCACCTTGAGCAGCGTCGTCTTGCCGCCGCCCGATGGGCCGGTGATCGCGACGTACTCGCCAGGCTCGATGCGAAAGTTCACTCGCTCGAACACCGGCGGCTCACTCGGGCCGTAACGGAAAGCTAAATCGCGCACCTCGACCCGGCCGGGCGGCGGCGCGCGATAGCTCGTCCGGCCCTGGCCGGGTTCCGGCTCAGTTTGGCTGATGTCGGCAAGACGGTCGAGATGCAAGTCAAGCATGCGGAACTCGATCCCCTTCTCGACCAGCCGCACCGCCTTTTCGACGAATTGCTGCTTGTAGGCCACGAAGGCGAACAGCATGCCAATCGTCATGCGCTGATCCAGAACGGCGAGCGCCCCGAGATAGATGACGGCCAAGTTCTCGCAGCCGAACACGATATCGTTGAGCACCCGGAACGAGGCCTTCAGGCGCTCAACGCGCGCGTTCGCGACTGTCATGTCAGCGTAGCGGTTCGACCACAGCGCGCGCCGCCCGCTCTCGCGGTTGAAAATCTTGAGGCTCTGGATCGCCCGCACGGTCTCGATGAAGGCAGTGTTCTCGAGGGCGCGTGCATGCACGAGATCCAGCGCGCGATATCGGAAGACGCGGTAGAACCCGAGACGCAACAGCGCGAATGCCGTGACCGCGCCCAGAACGACGAGGCCGAGCTCGGCGCTGTAGAGGAACACCATCGCCGCGGTGAGCAGCGCCATCGCCCCATCGATAATCGTCGAGATCAGCCCTTCGGCGAGCAGGTTGCGAATCGGCTCGACGGAAGCAAACCGGGAGACGAGATCCCCCACGTGCCGCCGCTCGAAGAACACGAGGGGCAGGCGCAAGAGGTGATGAAACAGCCCACTGCCGATGTCGAAGGCGATGCGGCTTTGCAAATAGACGAGGATGCGCGCGCGCAGCCAGCCCGCCGCGGCGTTGAACAGCATCGCGAGACCGAAGCCGAAGGCGAGCACGCCAAGCAGGCCGCGATCGTCCTTCACGACGCCCTCGTCCACCGCGAGCTGCATGTAAAACGGCCCCGCGAGCACATAGGCCTGCAGAATCGCCGAGAGTACGAGCGTCTGGATTAGCGGTGAAACGAGGCCGCGCGCGGGCCCGGTCAGATCGGCGAGGCGCTGTTTCGCGACCTGCCGCCCACGCTCGAAGCCCGGCATAGGCGCGAGTTCCAATGCGACCCCAGTGAAGCGCCGCGACACTTCAGCAGGCTCGATCCGCCGCTCCCCACGCGCTGGGTCCTGGATCACGATTCGCCCGCGGCGCATGACCCGCTTCAGCACGACGAAGTGATTCATGTCCCAGTGCAAGACCGCGGGCAAGGCGAGCTTGTCCAGGCTCTCCGGCTCGAGGCGCAGCGGCCGCCCGGCGAGGCCCATCCGGTCGGCGACCTCGATCATGCCGACCAGGGTTATGCCCTTGAGCGAGACGGGATGGCGGCGGCGCAGGCTCGCGAGATCCACAAGCTGACCGTGATAGGAGGCGACCATGGCGAGGCAGGCAAGGCCGCATTCCGCCGCCTCGCTCTGGCGCAAATCGGGGATGGCTCGCGGCCAGCCCAGGCGCCCGCTCATTTCGCACGCCCCCGGAGGCTGTACAGCGGGTCAAGCACCCAATCGAGCAGCGAGCGCCGGTCGAGCACGATCTCGGCCCGGAGCGTCATATCCGGTCCGAGCGGGAAGGAGCGACCGAACGCCTCAATGCTCTGCCGCTCGAGCGCGACCGTGACGCGATAGGACGGGTCCGACGCTGCGATCGGCCCCAGAAGTTCGGAGGGACGGAGCAGCGTGTCCGAGACGGTCTCGACATGGGCGCGATAGAGGCCGAAGCGCTGGTACGGAAACGGGGTATAGGCGAGCCGGACGAGCTGGCCGGGTGCGACGAACCCGATGGCACGCGCCGGGACGAGGAGTTGGGCCTCCAGAATGCTGCGCGCGGGCACGATCGCGAGCTGGGGGATCGCAGGATCGGCGATGAGGCCAACGCGCGCCTGCAGCGCCGAGACGCGCCCCGCAAGTGGCGCGCGCAGCTGATAGGCGTGACGTCCGGCGAGTTCGGCGATCCGCGCATCGAGGTCGGCGATCGAAGCACGCGATGTCGCGAGCTTCGCCGCGAGCTGACCCGGCAGCTCGTCCTGCGCATGCCGCTCCTGCGCGGCCTCGTTCAACTTTTGTACGATCTGCCCCGCGAGTGCCGCCTCACTTTCTCGCTGAGCGAGAAAATTGTCCTGACGCCGCCTGAACTCGACGACAGAGATGTCGCCCTTAGCGAGGAGCTCACGGACCGCAGTCACCTGATCCTCCGCGACCTGGGTGCGCGCGCGCTGCGTCGCGAGTTGCGCTTGTAGCGTCGTGATCTCGCGGCCGAGACCGTCGATTCGGTCGGCAATCCGGCTCGCCTCGGCCCGCGCGCGCGACTCCTCCACGCCGATCTGCTCGGCGAGCGCCGCGCGCTGACGCGACAGCGCCTCCTGAATCGATGCATCGACGTCGGCGCCGTGTCCGTCGCTCTGCCCAACCTGCACCGTGAGCAGCAGCGCGCCCTGCTCCACGAGTTGTCCGTCCCTGACGTCCACAGAGACGATCAGCCCGGCGCGCGGTGGGTAGACCTTGGCGATGCCCAGGGTCGGCGCCAGAAAACCCGAAACCGTCTCCTTCCGCGCGTAACTGCCGCTGAACAGGAAGAAGAGCGCAGCCGCGACCATGGCAGCGAGTAGCCAGGTCAGGGCGGCGGCGGAGGGCGCCGCCGCCGGCGAGGCCTCGGCGGCACGCACCGGATCACGCTGGAAGGCGACAGCCTCGTCGCGGAACAGCCGGAACTCGCCCATGGCCTCGTACGTGCAGGCACCGCGCTCTCAGGTCTCACCGAGCGGAGACGGAAGCCGAAGGCGGGCGGTCTCTTCGTCTTTTTTCCTGGTCTTCATGCTGTGGATCTCCCAAATGCACAACGGCGGGGACCTGCTCGCGTCACGCAGCAACGTTACGCGGCCACAGCACCGGGCCCTGTGAGATAGGTCACATCCGAGTTCACGTCTTGTTGTGGCTCCAACCATCTCGGCAGGAGGGCTGAGTGATCATCACTCTAGCGGCTTTTATGATATTGCGGCCGTCGCGCACATCCATCACCTGAACGATTGGTAAGCGACCCACGGAGTGCGCCGTTCAGCGCCTCCTACACCAGCTCATCGTATTGGTCCCATGTGATGCAGGTCACATTCGGTCCGTAACCGAGGTGCTACCCGCTGGGGGCAGCCGCAGGGTAAACCCGAGCCCCGGCGCAGTACATAGCGAGGCTTAAACACCTGGAAGGAGTGTCCCATGGCGAATGCGTCCATGGACGGGATGACGGCCGAACTTTGGCTGGCATTGCCGGCTGCGGGTCCGGCTGGGATTTTTGTCCTCCAAGAAAAGAATTTGAGTGCTTCGGCAGCTATGCAATGACAGAGTTTCAGCTGAGGTCGACTCAGGACTGGTCGCAGCCTTCAGACAAGGCACTCGCGAAAATCCCGATTTTTCGGGGGCTTCCGCCAAATACCAAACGGGCATTGTCCCAAAGTTGCCAAACCCGTTGCTACAGTCCCGGCGAGCTCATAATCGAGTACCGAGATAAGCGCAATCAGGTCTTCTTTCTTATCAAAGGATGCGTGCGGGTGAATTACTACGCTCCCGACGGTAAGGAAGTATTGTTTCTGGACCAGCACGCGGGGGATCTGTTCGGCGAGTTGTCGGCGCTTGATGGGCGCCCCCGCTCGGCGAATGTCCTTGCTCTGACTGAGAGTTTGGTCCTCATTATGCCAGCTGCCCAATTCTGCCAGATTGTGCAGAATAACAGCATCATGAGTAATGCTTTGCTACTTCACCTAACACAGAGAATCCGGACGTTGTCAGCGCGCGTGATCGAGTTCAGCACGTTGCCAGTGCAAGACCGCGTTCGCGCCGAGCTGCTCCGATTGGCTGGGAGTGGCACGCCAGGCAACTGCGGGATTATAGTCAGGCCGGCTCCGACGCACGCCGAAATTGCTAGCCGCATTAGCACCCATCGCGAAGCAGTAACCCGCGAACTGAATGAATTAGTCCGGGCCGGCTTGGTGGAAACGCGACACCGAACGCTGATTATACGAGACCGACAGACGCTGGCTGCGATCATCCAAAACCATACGGTCGAGTAATGCCTCGCTCGTGGGGACTCCGAAGCCGATACGTCGGTTGATCCTGAACGCTATTGTAGCGGCTCCATAATCAACGCGCCGCACGCTATTGGCGCCTCATACGCGATATCGTTAAAGCCGCAGTGTTCCAATACCGCCAACAAATGGCGGAGCGGCGGGGCAGCGCAACATTCATGTCGACTATGGGCCAAGATCGCGGAGCGCATGATCGCCGCGCTGTATAACCAACGGCGATAGATAGGCCGGAAGAACTGATAAGACAGGGCCGGGCATACGACGGTAGAATGGGCGGCCTTTTCCAAACCTGGCCGATTCCCTCAGGCGGAGGTGTGTCCGAAACATGATGCCGACGCGAGGCGCCAATCTGGTCCTCGTAGCGGCATGAACCGGGTGGCTTTGGCCGAGGTCCGCTGAGGGCCACATTTGAGCTTGCGCTTCGGCGTAGGATCCTGCCGCCGGGCAGGCCCTCCGAGTTTCTCCAGGCGGAGCCGGCCGTTGTGCCCGATTGAGGTTTCCGACGATTACGGCTCAGCCTGGCGCTTGAGGCCTCAGCGCTCATCCTCGTCTGGCGACCCCTGTTCCCCCGATGACGGGGAGTTGAGGCTTTGCAGCGCAGCCCGGCACCAAGGCGAGAGGCTGACATAGTACTGACGCAAGCACGCGATCTGGAAAGCCAGGGCTGGATTGGTTCCACTGCACCGCTTCTGGTAATCGTTCGAGCAGGCATTGTGGATCGCTTTCGCGGCGGCCGGGTCGATCTCTCCGGAGGCGATTTGGGCGCCCGCCGGGGACGGTACCGCGCTCCAGGTGGTAAGCAACGCCGCAGCTATAGCTAAGACTCGAGATCGGCGCATCTCCATTCCTCCGCGCTGAGATCCGACGGGGTGGGTAAACTCTCCTCTGTGCTGCGCCACATCTCACCAGCCCATGGCGGCGGCTCGCGCCCCGCTGCGGCAGCTTCCAGGACAGCCTCATACTGGCCCACGATACGATCGGCCGAGTAAAGCTCGGCCGCCTTTAAGCATGCTTGCCGCATGGCCGTTGGATCCCATCGCGTATCGAGTAACCGACCGATAATCGCCCTCAGTCCGTCAGCATCCGGAGTAGGCGCGACCAACCCTGTGCGGCCGTGGTCGACTGCTTCAGGCAAGCCGCCCTGTGGCAGGATTAGGGATGGAACGCCGTACGATAGGGCCTCGTGAAACACACGTGCGAATGGTTCCTCCCAGGCGGATGGAATCACGAGGAGGTCAATGGCCGGGAAGAAGGAAACCGGCGCGACGTGGCCCAGAAAGGTTACGTCGTTCCGGGGCGCCCCGCGGGAACGCAACGCCGCCTCATAAACCGGCGCCCCCGACCCGGCGACTGAAAGCTGCACCAAGCCCGGATCGAAGCCCATGAGCGCATCGAGTAGCGTTTCGAGACCCTTGGATGGGTCCAGCCGGCCGATGAATCCGAGGCGTAAGGGCCCATCCCGACCCCGGCGGGTCGGAATGAAGGGCCCCGGCTCGAGATTGTTGCCGCGGATAATCCGGGCCTGGGCTCCACGGAACACACCCGCTGCCGCGAGCCGGTTCAGCACCCGATGGCTCACGCAGGTCACCGATTGCGGCAGATGGGAGAGCAAACGACGGGGCATGGCGAACAGGCGGCACTCAGCGCAAGGAATGGCGCAGTTCGGTTTCCCGGGCCGCCACATCGTGCTGCGCGGACACGCCAAATAGTAATCATGCACGGTCTGCACGATAGGGATGCCGAGGCGCCGGGCGGCGACCCAAGCACTCACGGAAAAGCCCTGGAGATTATGCGCGTTGATGACATCGGGGCGGACCTCATCGAGCACCCGCCCAAGGCGCCGAGCCATGATAGGGTTGTAGGCCTCTATCGCCTGAAATATCGGGCGCAAGGCACGGGGCCGATCGCCGCCATGCGGCCAATATACATTGGCAAGCGGTAGGTAGTGCACCGGAATGCCGTCCAACTCTGCCTGCGATTGGCGGCGTTCTGGTGTTAATGTAATCACGGCGCACGAGTGGCCGCGCCCGGCTAAGGATTGAGCGAGGAAGCGAAGGGTTGTTTCCGCACCGCCGATGGGCCCGTGCGGCGGATATAATGTGTTCAGGAAGGCGATGCGCATTAATCGCTCGTTACGGCCGGTGGCGTTACCCTGCGAGCCAGCCCGATCCGGCCTGCAGTGACCGCATGAATGAGACAGGTGCGGAGAAAGCCGGCGCCCCAGCTTAGATGCATAATCATGGCCGCCGGGCCCATGGCGAGCAGCCAGGGGTCGCGGTCCCGAATAGCAGCAACGCTCCCCCAAGTCAGGCAGGACGCTGCATAGAGGACCGGGAACAGGGCGGTGACCGGGTTAGCCGGCGCGAGTGCGAGGCCTGCCGCGCACCCGGTCAGGATGATCAATGAAGCGAGCTGGCGTAGCTTCGGCCGGATCCGATGCGCGAGCAATGTGCGGGCGCGGGCGCCCCCATGCCGGAAATATTGCCGCGCCAAGCTGAGCGGGTCTCGCCGCGGGAAATAGGTTACGGTAGCCTCCACGCACATCCAGATCCGTCCTCCTGCCTGGATCGCACGGCAGTCATGCTCGGCATCTTCGTTGGGCGTGAATGCGTCGTTGTATCCGCCCACCGCCATAAAAAACTGGCGATCGAAAGCGGCATGGTGGCCATGATCGACGAATCGGGAGCAGCCGCCTACGCGATGGGGTGAACCACCATTCCCAAGCCGGCTGTTCTGCGCCGCGGCCACTGCCTTTTGAAAGCCTCTTTGGCCAACCGTGCGCATCGGAACAACAACCGATGTTGCCCCCGTGCTCGTGAGGGCGGTGACGCAATCGCGCAGGTAATTCAGCGGGTAAACCGAATGCGCGTCGGCACGCAGGATCACGGTCGATTCCGGCGCGGCGACTCGGGCGGCCAAGTTGATCGCCGCCGACTGAAGCCGCTTTGGGTTATGAACAACGCGGATGCACGCATGGTCTGCGGCCATCGCAGCGGCAATGTCCACCGTGCCATCCGTGCTGCCGCCATCAAGAATCAGAATCTCAAACGTATCGAAGGGCGCCTGGACCAACAGGGACTCGATACACGCCCGGATATAGCGCGCCTCATTCAAAACTGGGATCGCTATCGTGACAAACGGGAGGGGATGACCGGTCATCCGATTTAACTCACAGCTTTGATTGGCGAATGGCTTATTATGCAGGCTTGCGCAATGTAATTAGGGAATACCAAGCTGACCATTTGACACACGGAACCATAAAAAGAAGGCGATCGATGGACGTTGCGACATGGCGTGTCCATCGAAGGGCCTGAATATTTCGAATCGGCACAGTAGCCAAGCTCGTAAGTCCAAAAAATTCTATCTCAGGGCTGGGAAAAAATCGACCAAAAGTATTGAAATCCTGCCGAAGCAGCGGATGCTCGTCCTCAGTGCGCGCCTCTGGAGTAAGACGGCGGTATAAGTTGATGAACGGGTTGTGACCAAGGGGCTCCCAAAACAAAGCGATCCCACCGGGACGCAGGAGCCGCGAAACCTCCCGCGTGCAGCGTTCTAGATTAAGATGATGCACAATCCCGCTTCCGAAGACGAGGTCGAGCGAAGCATCGGGAAGAGGAACGTTTTCGGCATCCCCGCAAAAGAACTTTACGTTTGGCAAACCCCGCTCGCCGGCGGCCTCATTAGCCTGGTGGATTGCGAAATCCGAGATATCTATACCACCGGCCGACCGGAACCCGGCCCGGTTAGCGAAAATATTATCGCCCATTCCGCAGCCAAGCTCGAAAATGTCGGCGTGGTTAGAGAATCGATGAATCCGCTCCAAGTACTTTTGCTTGCCGGCCTCAATCGCCCAGTAGTACTTGCCCTGTTCTTGCCGGCCATTTAGGGCGAAACGCTTGTTATGGAAGGCTCGCTCCCTCGCGAGCCTGCCCCCTGATTCAAATCCCATCCTAGCTCCAATGCGCGGTTATCCGCAAGCGAATGAATGGTTATTCATAAGGACTCACACGATTGTAGGCGTCAATTGTGCAACTTAGCATGGCGTCTGGGCCTCGTCACTTCACTTTTTGCGATTCGGTGACATTCCCGACCAGCTGACTGGAGGCATGGCTAGGTGGCCGGGGAGGAGCGGAAGGGCCTCACCCAGCTCTCAAGACGTGGCGATTGCTTCGGGTAAATTGACCGCATTCGATAACAATTGGGTTGCTTACATGGTCGGTTGCTGGCAACAAGCGGCGCTATCCTCGGCGCCACGCAGCGCAAGTCTCTTTTTGCTACAAAAACACGGCGCACTTATGACCTTCAGGCTTTTGCCTTGCCGGAGCTGCAAAAGATGCTTAGGCTCGCGCGCCGCGATACTGAACACTATAAATCGTACAGGCTACGGGACACTATAGCTGCCTGGCTCCAGCCAATGTCTTACACCAATTCACTTTTACTGACCGGTTAGCGCAAGGTCGATAACGATGATCCGAGGGTTCAAGGTCGCGGTGGTTCTGCCCGCCTACAACGCGGTCAGGACTCTGAAGCAGACATTCAATGAGATCCCAACCGAGATCGTCGATGACATCATTCTCACGGACGATGCGAGCTCCGATCAAACCGCCGAGTTATCGAGCCGCCTCGGCATTCACACGATCCGCCATGATCACAACCGGGGCTATGGCGGCAATCAAAAAACTTGCTACACAGCAGCCCTCGCCCGCGGCGCCGGCATCGTCGTTATGCTACACCCTGACTATCAATACACTCCCAAATTGATTCCCGCGATGGCTTCTATGATCGCGTCTGAGCAGTATGACGTCGTGCTCGGCTCGCGTATCCTCGGCCGTGGCGCCGTGCAAGGAGGCATGCCAGTTTACAAGTATGTCTCCAACCGGGTGCTGACTCTCGCCCAGAACCTGCTTATGGGCCAGAAGCTGTCAGAATATCATACCGGCTACCGCGCCTGGAGCCGGCGCGTGCTGGAGCGGTTGCCGCTCCTGCAGTGCTCCGATGATTTTGTATTCGACAATCAGATGCTCGCTCAGGCAATCTATTTCGGCTTCCAGATTGGGGAGATCTCCTGCCCGACCAGATATTTCCCTGAAGCTTCCTCCATCAACTTCAGGCGGAGCGTGGTTTATGGCCTCGCCGTGCTCCGAACCTCTTTGCAGTTCCGGCTTCAGCGGTTGGGTTTAGCTCGGTATCCGATCTTTGCTGACGCGATCGAGGCGCGGTTGCCCGCTGCAAGCGCCCGGCTGCGCGCGACAACCGAGAGCCAGGCGTGATGCCGGCGGGAGTATCGCGTCGAATAATCGGAGCCGCTCTGGTAACGGCGCTCCTGCTGGCCGGCCTGGTCACCGCCCGCCTTCAGCCGAATCACATGGCCGATGTCGCAGCCGCATTAGAGGCTATACGGCACCTTGGCCGGGTCGGTTGGATGGCCTCCTTCTTCATCCAGACGTTCGTGGCTGCGAGTGGTATCCTGCCAGCCTCGCTGGTCGGTATTGCAGCCGGCGCTATTTACGGCCCCGTGCTCGGGTTCTTGCTGGCCGCGGCCGCCATCTTGGTAGGCGCCACGCTCGCCTTCCTGCTTAGTCGCTCGCTCTTCCGGCCCCTTATTGCAAATTTGCTTGAAAGACAGGCGAAACTTCGCAATTTCGATGCCCTGATTGCGGACGAGGGCTGGAAGTTCGTCTGTCTAATGCGTGTCTCACCTATAATGCCGTTCGCAGCGACCAGCTACGTCCTTGGCCTGTCCTCAATCCTGTTCCAAGATTACCTGGTTGGGTCGCTTGCGGCCCTCCCCGCTCTTATGGGATACGTCGTAATTGGAACGCTGGCAGATGCCTCGCTGGCCGCGTGGCACACGGGTGCTGGAAAAATTCGATTGGCTTTGCTCGTGCTTGGCGCCGTGGCGACCGTCGTTCTCGCGTCGAAGATCGCACGTATCGCTATCCGTGCTGGGCTAGGCCTGGACCTGGATGCCATGCCCACGCTGGCAAAATCCGAGGCTCTAACATTTCAAAAACTCAGTGACAACGGCCAAATAATGAGCCTAGACACGCGGTTTAATGCGACGGATGACTCGCGCGGTCCGGAGCTCACCCGGACAGCATCCCGCCCTTTTGCCCCGTTCCCAGCAGTCTTCCCTGCGGTCAGTCAGCAGCGTGCCATTCAAGTCATGGCCGCTTTTGCGGGCCTCACCTGGGTTGCTGGGTTCCTGCTTGGCGAAGACACGAGCGGCGGCGCCCAGTATGATTTTTTGAATTCCCACTGGGCAGGATCGAAGCTCTTTGCCGATCGGCCGTTTCTGCCAGTGCTGCGCGACTACCCCACCGCAACTATGCCGCTGCAGCATCTCTTGATGGCGCAGTTGCCGTGGGTGCATGACCCGTTCGCATACCGGCTTACTGGTTTCGCCATCGGTACGGCAGCGCTCGTGATGTTTGGCATTGCCGTGCATCACCGTTTCGCTCTGGTGTGGCGCAACCCTAATTTGCCATTGTTGGCAGCCGCGGCGGTCGCGCTCTCACCTGGATTGCGCTCAGCTGCTTTCTGGGGGAATACCGACGCCCTGCCGCTGCTGTTGATGGCGTTAACCGTCCTGATGCTGTATGACGGTCGCACAGGAAATTGGCGCAAAAGCGCCTCACTCGGTCTTGTTATCGTTGTCGCGCTCACGACGGCTGCGGCTTTCTACACCCGGCAGTTCTATGCTTTTTTGGCCATCTTCTGTTTTTGGCTTCTCGCAAGCCGGACGCAATTTTCTCGCCCGTTGCTCTGCCTGGTTTTTGGTATTACCGCGATCCCGGCGCTTTTTCTGGTTTGGCTCTGGCATGGTCTGACGCCGCCTTGCTGTCAGAGCAAGCCGGCACTTACAAATGTCGTCTATGCGGGAGCGCTCGCGGCGCCGTTTGCGCTACCTTTCCTGTTTACAAGACCTCCCTTGGGTAGGCCCTCAACCCGGGCGTGGATAGGGCTAGGGGCTATCGCGACGGCGCTATTCCTTATTTTCCACGGCATGAATCTTACTCCTCTTGGCGGTGGATTAATCACCAAGTTTGGGTTGTTGCTCGGCCCGGCCGGTGTGCCGGTCGTGCTCGCGTGCGCCGCCCTGGGATGGTGGGCGATCGGAATGTTGCTTGCGTCGGGTCTGGATAACGCGATCCTCTTCGGCTTAGCGATCTTCCCCCTGCTGCTCCCAGACGTTCGGTTTCAGCGCTACCTCGATCCGCTCGCCTTCACCCTCGTGCTGCTCCTAGCCTCGCCTCCTCTGGCTCGGCGGCTTGTAACTGAGCGGAGCATCTTTGCCGGTTATTTCTTTTTCCTAGGCCTGGAGCTGATAGGCCTGACCTGGTTCATGATCCTAGGACATAAATTGCTTTGACTGGGTGATCCGCTGCATTGCCGACCTTAGAGCGGATGACCTTAGGTAAAGTCATCCCGCTCTTGGAACTTTGGTTTCAGAGCGCGATTCAGGCTTTCCGACGATTGGGCACCCGATACAACCGCCTCAAGCCATCGCCGTCTTGCTCCTCAGATCAGCGGCGCCGGGTCCGGTAACGACGGTTTCGGGGTTACCAGATAGGCGACTCGTAATAACCTTTTCCGGTCTACGCGCGCTGGACAGATTTGCGATGGTGGCTATCAGCAGCACGGGAAATAGAACCGGTGGGAAGTGATCGTAGCCCCCTCCCAACATGAGAACAACGAGCACCGGCATTAGAACTGCGGTCTGGGCTCGCGTCCGCCGGTTGGCCAGAATCAGCGCAACATAAGCGATCAACCCAAATAGACCATATTCGAGGAGGATTTTCCCCGGCGTGCCAGTCCCGTACTCATAGGTAATCGTCGCCAGGGTAGTTGCTGAGCCGGGCCCCATCCCGGTAAGCATCGCGAATGGCTCTTGGTCGAAAATGTGACTCAAGGCCATAATGGGCGTCGCAAATCGCAAATAGCCGCTGGAACCAGGCATCCAAAACTCGCCTATTCTCGACTGCAACGTCTCAGTGGCCTCGGGAAGCACCAATCCGATTACAAAAAAAGCGAGCGCACAGATGCACGAGAACATAATCCCCATCGCCAATCCGCGCCCCGACGAGGAAACGGTAAGGCCTAACACGAATGCGCCCACAGCCAGCCAGCCTGTTCCCGAAACGGAACAGAAAAGCGCAAACAGGAAAACGCTAAGTGTTACAGGGCGCCGCTCGTTCATCCATTCGCAGGCGAGCCCGATCGCTATGAATTGTGAGAACACCGACGGCTCAACCAAAAAGAAGCCGTTTGACCGAAGGATACTACTACCAGCAGTTGCTGGCGTGACGACGTTGTACATAGGCTCAAAAGAGTATTTCTCAGGCAAGAAGCTTTGGAACGAGAACAGCTTCACGCCCACAAACTGAGCTAGGAATTCCGCGATCCCGCATACCGCGATCCAGCTCAAGCAGCGGCTGACAAGCCCGAAGAACACCCGCTCGTCCATTGGGGTCGTGAAGCGCAGCACCGCTACGGAAGTGATGCCAAGCCAGAATAGCAAGGATGGCACACTGGTCCGTGTCACTATAGCGAGGGGCGCATTGATTTGCAGATTGAATGAGAGCAACGCTATGGCAACAAGAGCGAGCATGATCGCAAGCCTGGTGCGATCGATTGCCAGGACACCCTTACCTAAGTACCAGCAACTCATGGCCGCCGTAATGGGGACGGCAATGCTGATTTCTGTCCCGGAACTGGGGAAACCGAAGCGCTGAAGCACCAAACATGCCGCTAAGAGTACAACGACAAACCGCCGCTGTGCCCTGCTATTGTAGTCCCGAAGGGACTCGTTAGCAGCCATTCGCTGCTACCCACCCAGAGCAGCTCGGCTTGAGCCGAGGCTGCGGGCTCTGCCCCGCCATCCCGCGCGGGTCTTCGGCTTCGAAAAATTGAACCGGCACAGTTCCCTCAAACTCGAATAAATATGGCAATGGATTCCGAATGCTCAACGATATAGGCGCGAAATGCGGCCAAAACCGTAACGCAAACCCGCTCCGCAAAAGCGAAGCGGTTCTGTATAGCAGATTGTTGCGGACCCATGAAGTTTGATGTTGAGCGAGTTTTCAGCCCCGCTTGAGCCGCCATAGGGTTCCAACCCCGGTGAGTGTGTAGTTCTTTCCAATCTCCTGCTGTATGTTGACCGGCATCCTGTGTAACTCGCCATCGTAGTCAATGAGTTCTGGTTGGA
>JAFAHH010000379.1 GCA_019237355.1 Acetobacteraceae bacterium
GCGCGGATTGCGAAAATACCTTTGATGAACTGAAGAACCACTGGGGCTGGGGCGGTTTCACGACGCAGGATCTGAAGCGCTGCCGGCTGCTCGCCCGCAGTGTTGCTCTCATTTACAACTGGTGGAGCTTGTTTGTGCGCCTGGCCGATCCGGAGCATTATCGCGAGGCGATCACCAGCCGGCCATTACTGTTGCAGGCCATTGCCCGGCAGACGCGCCATGCTGGGCAAACCAAGCTGACGGTCAGCAGCACGCATGGTGAGCGGCATCAGGTGCGGCGCGCCTATTTGCGCATTGCCCGCTTCTTTGCTGCGTTACGAGAAAAAGCGGAGCAGTTTTGGATCCGGTGCAGCGCTGGTATCACATTCTCAGCGAGGCGCTCCGCCGGTTCCTGAAAGGTCGCCAGCTGGTTCCGCCAGCACGCCTTGAGCCGGCCTGAATGCTCGCCCCGATTGCAAGCCCGCCAAAAATTCGGGCCACACTCAGGCTCAACTCCCGCATTTAGGGTGATTATCATCACCACCCCAGTGGCGGAGGAGCGCGCTACCGTTGTGCCGTCTCCCAGTTGGAAGCGATATAATACGGCCGGTTCGAAGGTGGGAGCCGTGGACGATCGAGAATGTGGTCGGCTGCCTTCTCGCCTATCATGATGGTCGGCGCATTCAGATTTCCGGTCGTGATCGATGGCATGATCGACGAATCGACCACACGCAGCCCTTGCAGGCCGATAACACGTGTATCTGCATCCACGACTGCCATCGGATCATCCACACTGCCCATGCGGCATGTCCCGCACGGGTGGTACGCACTCTCGGCCCTCTCTCGAATGAACTCGTCGATTGCCGAATCCGCGGTGACGTGTTTTCCAGGCTGGATTTCTTCGCCGGCAAAGGGTTCTAAGGCCGGCTGCGCGAAGATTTCGCGTGTCAGACGCACGCAGGCGCGCATATCCGTCCAGTCATCCGGATGGCTCATGTAGTTGAACTGGATCCGCGGCTTGTCCCGCGGATCGTGGGATGCGAGACGAACCCAGCCCCGGCTCTTCGAACGCATCGGCCCGACATGCACCTGAAAGCCGTGCCCGTGTAGCCGTGTTCTCCCGTCATAGCTAATTGCAAGTGGTAAGAAGTGGTATTGGACGTCGGGCCAGCCAACGCCCGGGCGCGAGCGGATGAACGCGCAGCTTTCGAAATGGTTGGTGGCCCCAAGGCCGTCATGCACCAAAAGCCAGCGCAGGGCGATCAGCGCCTTCGCTATCGGTTTCGTTGCTGGATACAACGTAACGGGCTGGCGACACGCAACCTGGAAGTAAAACTCCAAATGGTCCTGTAGCTTCTCGCCAACTCCGGGTCGATGACAGATAACCGGGATGCCATGGGATTTAAGCTCGTCGCCTGGGCCGATGCCGGAAACCTTAAGAAGCTGTGGTGAATTGACAGGGCCACCCGCGAGAATGACTTCCCTAAGGGCCCGAGCAACAATCGTTTCGCTTCCTCTGATATAGCGAACCCCAATCGCCCGCCCTCCTTCAGTATCCACCCTCGTGGCGAGTGCGTGCGTACGCACCTCCAGGTTCCTCCGCCGCATGGCGGGGTTCAGATAGGCGATAGCGGCACTGCACCGTCGCCCGCGATGCACAGTCATATCCATCCGGCCGAAGCCTTCCTGCTGAAAGCCATTGCAATCGATAGTTTCCGGATAGCCTGCTTGTCTCCCGGCCTCGATCCAAGCGCGATAGAGCGGATTTTGGCCGGATCCATATGTAGTTCGTAGCGGTCCGCTATCGCCGCGGTAGGCATCGCCGCCCTCTGCGCACGTTTCTGCGCGACGGAAATACGGGAGGACATCGGCCCACGCCCAGCCGAGGGCGCCCTGCTGCTCCCAGCTTTCGAAGTCGAGTGGATTGCCTCGGATATAGACCAGCCCGTTAATGGACGAACAGCCGCCCAGGACCTTACCCCTCGGGCCTGCAGGCGACGGTACATTAGATTCGGCTCCGGCTCTGTTTCATAGCACCAGTTGTACCGAGGCGTGTTCATAGGGATCGACAGTGCCGCCGGCATCCGAATGAACAACGAGTGGTCATTGCCGCCCCACTCCAGAACTAGCACTGTGCAGCGGCCGTCCTCGGTTAATCGGTTCGCCAGCACACACCCCGCTGACCCAGCACCCACGATGATATAGTCAAAGCTTTCCATGCGGTTCTCTCAGAACTCGCGCCAGATCACCTTGCCATTTGACCTGCACCGGCCGCCGAACGTTTCAGCTATCGCCGATGATCCCTCCACTGAGGGTTGGTCACGCGCTCGGTGAGCCGTGCGACTTAGCCTAGAGCATGTTTGTTTTTTGCAGAAACAAACATGCTCTAGCGAGTCTTGTTCGAGAGCACGATTCACGCTTCCGACGTTTCCGCCTCAAGCGATCGTGCTCTAGTCTTCTGCAAAATGTTACCCGAGCTGGAAACGGTCGCAGCTCATTGCAGTGTTCAGCCGGGAAAACCGATAACCTTTCATTAACCACTCCGTGTGACTCCTGCGTGTTGACGGAACCAACGCAGGAGAAAACGCCTTGGCAAACAGTTCAGCCTATGCCCTTGAGGGCCCAAAGTGGCCGACTCAAACAGTCACTTGGAGTTTCGCGGCCGGCGACCAGTTCAGCAACGCGATCGGGACCGCCTATCAGGGCACTATCGAGCAGGCATTGGCCCGCTGGGCCTCCGTAAGCGGGGTCAACTTCGTCCAGGTCGCGGATAGCTCGGACCCGAGCCAGGCCCCCGACATCCGCATCGGCTTCTCCACCCTAAATCCCGGACCTACAAGCGAGATCGGCGATACGACGTTTAGCTACACGGCCGGCGCCGGCGGCTCGCAATCTTTCTTGCCATCCGTACTGGTCTCCCTTGAGGATCCAGCCCAGGATCCGCTTTTGGCCGATTCGGGGGGCGGATTCACCTACCAGGGCTACGCGACAACCCTATATCAAACTGCCCTGCACGAGATCGGCCACGCGCTGGGCCTCGCTCATTCGACAGACCCAAATGCGGTCATGTTCCCGACCCTAGGCCCAAGCAATTCGGATCTTGACGCAACCGATATCGCGGGCGCCCAAGCTCTCTATGGTGCCCCGGCGCCCGCCCCCGACACGCTCGTTGTGACCATGGCAGAGGACGCCTGGCAGGGCGACGCGCAATTCATCGCCACACTCGACGGCAATGTCATCGGAGGCCCGCAGGCGGTCACGGCCTCGCACAGCGCCGGCGATGCTCAGAACTTCACGTTCCAGGGCAACTTCGGCCCAGGCCCGCACGAACTAGCCATAAGCTTCATCAATGACGCCTGGGGCGGCACCTCAAGCACGGACCGAAACCTCTACGTCAACGGCCTCACTTACGACGGCGCCAATGTGCCCGCGAGCTCGGCTAGCCTCTGGACCAACAGCACTGCTTACTTTCAAATCCCGGTGACCGCGCACGCAGGCACAGCCGTGTAAAGTTTCTCGACAGACGCAGCGCGACGGCGTGAGGTGGAGTCGGGTTCGCAATTCGCGAGCACCGGCTCCATTTTGCCCGCAAAATGGGGCCCGGGATTGAGGTCCCGATCGGCGGAAAGCCTGAACCCCGCCCTGAAAACAGACACAGCTAGAGCGGTCTCGGCTACGGCGCAACTAAAAGCTGCTCCTAGCTTTTGTCTTGCGACCATCTGCGGGTTCCCATCCACGCTCGCGACGCGGGAACCCAGTTAACGTCGCTCCGAAGGGAGTCAGCCACAATCTGCTCTGTCAGGATCGCTTGCGGCGGGCCAAACCCAGGCCGGCCAGCCCGGCACCGAGCAGCGCAAGGCTTGCCGGCTCTAGTACTGGCGTGGGGCTGCCAGGCGTGCTGATCGTCGGCGGACTCCCGGGCGTGCTGCTAGGCGGTGTGCTGCCAGGGGTGCCGGTGCCGGGCGTGCCGGTCGTCGGGGGCGTGCCGGAGGTGTACGTCTGATCGATGGTGCTAAGGTCTACCGATTGGGCGTCGAAGGCGGTCAGCCGGATGTCCTTCATCGCATAAATCGACGTCTCAGGCGTGCTTAGGGTGAGCTGGCTGGTGAGGTCGGATGGGGTGTTCACGGATCCCGTACCGAGGAGAGTGCCACCCGGTCCGGTGAACACCTGCTCAATCATACTGCTGGACGAGCTCCCGCCAGGTGGGTTCACCGTTGCATTGAAACCCAGCCCAATATTGCTGATCGGCGTGGCGGAGGCGAGCTGGTAACTGATCAGGACGTCCAACTGCGAGGTCGGGGGCGCTTGCGCGAGCAACGCCCCCTGAATCTCCAGGCCATTGCCGCCGGGCGCTTGCACGGCATTGAGGCCGCTGCAGTCCCCGGCGGTGTTCCCGCTGCTAGTTGGGACAGCGCAGGTTATGTTGCTGAAGCTCAAGCCGTCCACAGTGAGCGAGGTCGGCAGGGCGTGGGCGGAAGCAATCGAGAGGAGGCCGGCGGCACCGGCCAGGAGAAGCTTTCTCATAGTCCCGTTCCTTCCATTCTGGAAAGATGGCCATTGGCGAGTATCAATACACGGCGAAAGTCTCGCTAACCGTGACTGCGAGCAAATCACGTGCCACCGGAGATAATCTTAATATAACAGCGTCATATCTAGTATTAGAATCTTCTTTATTAGAAACAGTGTAAAGAGTCCCGACACGATCTCATCGCGCGATCATCCTCATCGCGCGATCGTCAAACGCCACATTTCGCTGGGCGCTAGACCCCATGTCCGTTTCCCCGAATCGGGGTGACCCGTCTCACTGGTGTGCTGGAT
Source organism: Acetobacteraceae bacterium (assembly GCA_019237355.1). Lineage (GTDB taxonomy): Bacteria > Pseudomonadota > Alphaproteobacteria > Acetobacterales > Acetobacteraceae > JAFAHH01. Next base: position 4,801 of record JAFAHH010000379.1, read on the forward strand.
CGAGGGTTGCGCCGGAAGAGCCGGCGCCGAGCCTCACGCACAGAGGAGACGGGTCATGGAGGAGCGTA
>JAFAHH010000778.1 GCA_019237355.1 Acetobacteraceae bacterium
TCGACAGAAGGCCAGGGGCTTTGCCCCTGGACCCCAGCAAAGGCAGAGCCTTTGCAATCCAATCACTTAGTGGGTGGGGCCTGGGGCCTTTCGGCCCCAGCGGGTCCAGGGCAGAGCCCTGGCCTTTCCTTTTTCAGCAGACTGCTAAAGGCCGAGCGGGCCGATTGCCGATACTTGCGTGACGTACTCGCCGGATTTCGCCCAGTGGAAACGAAAAGTGTCGCCGGGCAGTACGGTCACGCTTCCCGGCGGAAAAGTCTGCACCTTGTCGCCGTCGAACTGATCGCCGAGGCCGATGTAGAAGACGCCGATATGACCATGTAAATCCTGTCCTCCGGATGCCTGTGCGGCATCAGTTTTGTGTCCCCTGGCACCTTCACCCTGATGACGTACGGGCCGGGCTCCGAGGGATGGCCGACGATGACGGCTAGATGCGCCGCAGGTGGAACGGCCGGAAAGAGTTCCACTAGCATACGGATTTTCCATTGCGTAGACCAAAGGACTGAAACATATGCGCTACGAGCTCCACGCCTCTACTGTTTTCGCCGCCTTAGCGGCGCTCGCGGTCACTCACGCCGCCTCGGCCGAAACCCTCTCCGAGCGCCGTGCCAGCCGCGACAAACTCAAGGAGGTCTCACTTGAAGTTGCTTGCGGCCGGGCCGATAAGGAAAACTGCGCGGTGGTCGTGCCGGAGGTCAATGTCCGCACCGTCGCCAACCAAGTTCGTCTGACTCCCCTGGAGTCTAAGGGCAGCGTCGAATCGATCAAAGGCCTCTGTGATGGTGACGTGAACGTGGCTGTGGTGCAGGCGGATGCCTACGCGGCCTTGAGTCGCTCCACCTCCTGCTCGGGTAAGCTCGCCGTCCTCGGCCCGCCCGTCTATCCGTATCTCGGCTTTATGGTGGTGAGCAACGAGCGGAAATCGAAGGACAGCTTCCAGGGAATGGTGGAGAACCCAGCGGAAGGAAAAGTGCTGCGCATCGCCGCTGGCGGGCCAGGCTCCGGTGGTGAGCTCACGCTGCGCACCGTGCTCAACCAGCACCCGGACTGGAAGAGCCGCGTCAGCATCGAGCCGGACGGCGCCGATACTGCCCTGAACAAGGTCGCGGATGGGCAGCTTGATGCCTTCTTCGTCATGGACGCACCGAAATCACCGCTGATTGACTTGGTACGGCAAACCACCAACCCGAAAACCCACAAGCCCACCTTCAAGTTCGTGGACTTCCGTCCATCCGGTGCCACTAAGGAAATGACCTTCAACAACGGGTGGCCGGTATACGCCACCATGACCGTGGCGCCTGGCGTGTTCAGCAGCACGAAGACTATCGCCACGCCGGCCATCACCGCGGTGCGTAACGACTGGTATCAGGAAAACCCCCACGTCGCGTCCGTAATCCGTCAAGGCCTGGAAGATGCCTCGGCGACCATTGCTGCCGGCACAGGGGCCCCGACTGAGTGGAAAAACAGCTTCACCCGATGAGCAACCTGAGCCCCGATTCTAGAGCAGTTTCCGCCCAGATGGAACCGCTCTAGCAGGCTGCGGAAAAAGCGCTGAAGTCGGTCGTTCGTAAAGCAACGAAAGAAGGCCAGGGGCTTTGCCCCTGGACCCCAGCAAAGGCAGAGCCTTTGCAATCCAATCACTTAATGGATGGGGTCTGAGGCCTTTCGGCCGTCATGCGAACAGCATGCTCGTCACGCGAGGAGCGTGCTCTTCGCACGACCCATAACGGGTCCAGGGGAGAGCCCTGGCCTTCGTTTTTCAGCAGACCGCTAGGTTTGGTTTGCGAGCAAATTTGGGTTCCCATCGCGCCGGCGCGATGGGGTCCCGGTTACGCGATGTAGATCGCCTCCGGCGATTCCACTTGATCGCGATCTGCTCTAGAGCACGATCGCTTGAGGCGGAAACGTCGGAAAGCGTGAATCGTGCTCTCGAACAAGACTCGCTAGAGCATGTTTGTTTCTGCTAAAAACAAACATGCTCTAGATAAACGCGAGGCTTGAGCCTGCGGCGGAGGTGGCGAGCGCACCGGATCTGAGGGTGACGGCAATTCCGGGGGAGACCCCGGCACCTCACTCGGAGGCACCGGGGGGTCCGGCGGAAGCTGCGGCTCGGGCGGGAGTTCCGGCCGGTCTGACATCGCCGGCTACTTCTCCAAAACGTAACTACCCGGCGCATCCGCAATAGGCGGATGCTGCTCATTCCCCAGAGACGGCGGTTTACCCCGGCCGTCGGACCGCTCGCCGAGCCAAGAAGCCCAATCGGTCCACCAGCTTCCATCGTGCCCTTGCGCTTGGCGGCGCCATTCTTGCGGCGAATCGGCCTTTACCCCGGGATCGGTGGTCCAGTACCTGGCCTTGCTCGCGCCCGGCGGATTGATCATTCCCGCGATGTGGCCGCTTGAGGCAAGGATGTAGCGAACATTGCCGCCAAAGAGCTGGGTGATGCGCCAGGCGGCATCCCACGGCACGATATGGTCCTTTTCGGCGCCCACAGCGTAGGTGTCCAGCTTGATCTTGCCGAGATCCAGCTTCTCGCCCTTAAGCTCGATCTTGCCGGGCTTGATCAGGTTATTTTCTGCGTAAGTATTGCGGAGATACCAGCTATGCGCCGCCCGCGCCATTCGCGTCCCGTCGCTATTCCAGTACAGCAAGTCGAAGGCGGCGGGCTTGTTGCCCATAAGATAATTATTGACGACATTGGCCCAGATCAGGTCATTGGCCCGCAGCAGATTGAACATGTTCGACATCTCGCGGCTATCGAGGTAGCCGCGTTCCATCATCTGCTGCTCCACGAAATCGAGCTGCTCGTCGCTCAGGAAGATGGCGCTGTCCCCGACGCGCGAGAAATCCTGCAAGGAGACCATGAAGGTTGCGGAATTGAACCGCTCGTCCCCTTTCGCGGCCAGCCAGGCGAGCGTCATCGCCAGCAAAGTGCCGCCGATGCAATAACCCATCGCATTGACCTTCTCGCTGCCAGTGATGTCGCGCGCGATATCGCAGGCTGCGAGCGGCCCCAAGTCCATATATTCATCGATGGTGGTGCTATCCATCGAGGCATCGGGATTCTTCCACGAAGCCATGAACACAGTGAATCCCTGCTCCACCAGGAATCGCACCATGCTGTTTTTCGGCTGCAAATCCAGAATGTAGTATTTGTTGATCCAGGGCGGAAAGATCACCAGCGGAATTTGATACGTCGTCGGCGTCTTCGCCTCGTACTGGATCAGCTCGATCAGCTTGTTGCGGAGGATCACTTTGCCCGGCGATAGCGCGAGATTCTTCCCCGGCGCGAAGGCGGTCTCATCGACCATACTGAGCCGCCCGGCCCTGAGGTCATTCATGAGATTCCGCACCCCGTCGGCCAGGCTGGCCCCGCCAGTCTCCATGGCGCGCTTCAACGCCACCGGGTTCGAAACGAGCAGCAAGGTCGGGCTCATGGCATCGACGAATTGCCGCAGATGGAAATTGATCTTGTGCCGCTCCGCCTCGTCAAGGTCGGTCGCTTCGCCTTGCTTCAACAGCCAGTCGGAGGCGAGAAGATACATCTCCTTCAACGTGCGGTAGACGGGGTTGTTTTGCCATTCCGGGGCCGCAAACCGCTTGTCTTCGGGTTTGGGTGGCGGCGCCCCGGTAGTCGCCCCGAGCCAGCGCCGGCCGGCTTCGTTCCAGATATCAACGGCCGAGCGCACCATCTCGGTGCTGAGATCCAACAAGGATTTCGCCGCCTCGGGGCGGCTGAGTGAGCGGAGCCATACCGTCCGCAGCGCCCGGGCAACCCCAGCCCAATCCACCGGCACAATTTCCCGGTAGGGATTGGCGTTCCACATCTGGTCGATTGAATTCAGCAGCTGATCTTTAGCCAGCATTCCCCGCCATTGGGTGACACCGCCAGCAAGCATGTGGCCGGCCGCGTCATCCGGGAGCTGCCACCATTGCTGCCCGCCCTCGGTGAGCGGCGCGGCGGTCGCGTTCTCCATCCATGAGGTCCAGAGCTTGAGCATCACGTCTGGCCCGGGAACGTCCGTGCCCTGCAATCCCCCGCCTCCGGGCGTTCCGGTTTTATCGCTCGCCATAGCTTCCTCCCGAATCGGCATTCAGGTTCAGTGCAGCTTCACTTCCGGCTCCGCTTGCCGCGTAAGCCGTCGCGCTGCTGTCCATAACAACGTCTTCCAGGCGCCGTAGATTGCCGTCTCGTGCATCTTGTAGAGCCAGCGGTACATGATCCGCGCGATATAGCCTTCGATGAAGACGTTCTTCGTGCCGATGAAGCCCATAAGGTTGCCCACCGTTTCGTACTTGCCCAATGTGACCAGCGAGCCGAAATCGCGGTAGATGTAGGGTTCGAGCGGCAGGCCGGCGAGGCGGCGCCCGATTTGCTTGACCAGATGCGTCGCTTGCTGGTGCGCGGCTTGCGCCCGCGGCGGCACTGTCGCGCTGGCATCCGGCCGGATGGGGCAGGCCGCGCAATCCCCGATTGCAAAAACATCCGGATCGCGCGTGGTTTGAAGGGTCGGCAGTACCACGAGCTGATTGATTCGGTTCACCTCCAGTCCATCCAGGTTGCGCAGCACTTCCGGCGCTTTTACCCCGGCGGCCCAAACCACCAGTTCCGAGGGGATGAATTCCCCGGTTGCGAGCACAACCCCATCCGCCCGAACCTCGCTCACCCGCGATTTCGCCCGCACCTCCACACCCAGCCTTTGGAGCAAGTCCAGGGTGCGTTCTGATATCCGGGGCGGTAACGCCGGCACGATCCGGTCGGCGGCTTCGATCAGAATGATTTTTATGTCTTTGGCCGGGTCGATCCGGCCTAATCCGTACGCAACCACCTCCCGTATCGTCCGATGCAAATCCGCGGCCAGCTCCGTCCCCGTGGCGCCCGCCCCAATAATCGCTACATGCAACTGGCCCGGCCGTATCGGCTCGGCCTGCACATGGGCGCGAATGCAGGCATTCACGAGGCGCTGATTGAAGCGCTCGGCTTGGTCCGCCGTTTCCAGCGGAATTGCATATTGCGCCGCCCCCGGTGTGCCGAAATCATTCACAATGCTTCCGATCGCAACAACCAGCATATCATAAGCGACGGACCGCGGCGGGGTGATCTCAACCCCCTCATCATCATGAGTGGCAGCGAGATGAACGGCCTTGTTGCTGCGATCGAGCCCGATCATTTCGCCATACCGGTAACCGAAATAGTGCCAGCTCGCTTGGGCGAGATAATCCAGCTCGTGCGACACCGGGTTCATGCTGCCCGAGGCCACTGCATGAAGCAGCGGCTTCCAGAGATGGGTGCGTGACTTCTCGATCAAGGCGATCTGGGCTTGGCCGCGCTTGCCAAGCCTGTCGCCGAGCTTCGTCACCAATTCGATCCCGGCCGCCCCGCCGCCAACGACGACGATTTCCGGCTTCCCTTTGGCCGGTTGGGGGTTCGGCGCCATCAGCCGGAACCACGGGTTGCTTGCGGCACAAGCGGCTCCGGCCCGGGCAGTACGCTCTCGGGCTCCTCGGCGTCGACTTCCGCTTCGCCTTCGAGCTGTGCATGCAGGCGCCGAACGTCGAGCGCATTCTCCCACTTCGCGACCACCACCGTCGCGACCCCGTTGCCGATCAGGTTCGTGAGCGCCCGCGCCTCGGACATAAACCGGTCCACCCCCAAAATAAGCGCGATGCTGGCGACCGGAATAGCGCCCGTAGAGGCCAGCGTGGCGGCAAGCACAATGAAGCCGCTGCCCGTGACCCCGGCCGCCCCTTTCGATGTCAGCAAGAGCACGCCAAGAATCCCGAGCTGATGCCCAAAGCTAAGGTGGGTGTCGGTCGCCTGCGCGAGGAACAACGCGGCCATCGTGAGGTAAATGCAAGTGCCGTCGAGATTGAAGGAATAGCCAGTGGGGATCACCAGTCCGACGACCGATTCCTGGCACCCTAGGTTCTCGAGCTTAGCGATCATCCGCGGCAGCACCGATTCTGAGGAGGACGTGCCCAGCACGATGAGCAGCTCTTCCTTGATGTAGCGGACGAACTTGAGGATGCTAAAGCCGCATAGCCTGGTGACGATCCCCAGAACCCCGAAGATGAATATGAGGCAAGTCAGGTAGACGCTCGCCATGAGCTGACCGAGCTCCACCAAGGTGCCGATCCCGTAACGGCCGATCGTGAAGGCCATGGCCCCGAAAGCCCCTAAGGGTGCCGCCCTCATGATGATTGCGACAATCCCAAACAGCGTATGCGAGGCAATATCGATCAGCCTCAGCAGCGGCTTGCCGCGCTCGCCGAGTAAGGAAAGCGCGAAAGCAAAGAGGATCGCGAAGAACAGTACCTGGATGACCTCGCCTTCGGCGAAGGCACCGACCGCACTGACCGGGATGATGTGCAGGAAATAATCGGCCACACCCTGCTGCTGCGCCGCGGTCGTAAAGGTCTGAATCGATTTGGTATCGATTGTGCTTACATCCGCATGCACTCCGGCGCCGGGCCGCCAGACATTGGCAATGACCATGCCCACGATCAGGGCGACGGTGGTCATAACCTCGAAATAGATCAGCGCTTTCAGCCCAACGCGCCCAACCTTCTTCATATCTTCCATACTGGCGATGCCATGCACCACCGTGCAAAAGATGATGGGCGCGATCACCATGCGGATTGCCGCGATGAAGGCGTCGCCAAACGGCTTCATACTGGCGCCAAAGGCCGGCCAGAAATGGCCTATAAAGACGCCGATGATGATGGCGATGATGACCTGGAAATAGAGATGCCGGTACCAGGGTTTGCGCGGCAAAGCCCCGCCCGCTGCGACCGCGACCATTTCACCCCCCTCAGAGCAGATCGCGCTTGACTGGAACCTGCCGGTTCCAGGAGCGCGTGACCGGGTTCCCATCGCGCCAGCGCGATGGGAACCCGGTGATGCTCGCAAAACAAAGCTAGAGCGCTTCCAGTCAGAGTGGAAGCGCTCTAGCGCTTGATCGAAGCGTGGACTGCCGTCAGCACCGTCATGTTAACGATCCCCCGCACGGTTGTCGTAGGGAGCAGGATATGCACGGGCTTAGCGGCGCCCAGCAGAATGGGGCCGACTGTCACGCCCTGGCTCGCGGTGACCCGCATGCAGCTCAAGGTTATATTGGCCGAATCGAGGTTCGGCATGATCAGCAGATTGGCATTTCCCTTGAGCCTGGAATTAGGCATGACGCGATCGCGCACCGCGTCTGAAAGGGCCGCCGAACCGTGCAGTTCGCCATCCACTTCAAGATCGGGGGCCCGGCTCCAGAGCATATGCGTCGCCTCGCGCATTTTTCGTGCCGAGGGCGTATCCGAACTGCCGAAATTGGAATGCGAGAGCAGCGCTGCGCGGGGCGTCAGCCCAAACCGCCGCACCACCTCAGCCGCAAGCAGGGTCATCTCGACGATCTGGTCAGCCCACGGGTCGTAGTTGATCTGGGTGTCGCAGATGAAGATTGTTCCGTCCGTGAGCATCAGCATGTTCATCGCGGCAAGAGTTCTGACACCCTCGCGCATCCCAATGACGCCGCGCACGCGGCGCAACTGCTCGTCGTAGGTCGCCGCAACGCCGCACAGCATGCCGTCCGCTTCGCCCCGGCGCACGAGCGTCGCACCGACCAGCGTCGAATCACGGCGCATTTGGATCTCGGCCTGGCTGCGCGTGACCCCCTGGCGGCAGCGAAGGTTGTAATATTCGTCGATAAGGGCCGATAAGGTGGGCGTCTCCCGCTCCAGCTCAACCACCTCGTAATCCTGCGACGTGAGCCGAAGCCCGAGATCACGGATCTGCTGCCGGATAATATCCGGCCTACCGATCAAAATCGGCCGGGCCAGGTTTTCATCCACGACCGCCTGCGCTGCCCGCAACACGCGCTCGTCTTCCCCCTCGGCGTAAATGATCCGCTTCTTACTGCCGGCCGCCAGATGGAATAACGGCTGCATCACGGTCCCGGAGCGATAGACGAAGCCGCCCAGCCGGTCGCGATATTCTCGCATGTCCTGGATGGGCCGCGTGGCGACGCCGCTGCGCATCGCCGCTTCGGCCACAGCGGGCGCAACCGTGGTGATCAGGCGGGGATCGAATGGGCGCGGAATCAGATGCTCCGGCCCGAACTTGTCCCGCACCCCGTACGCTGCCGCCACCACATCGGATTGCTCGGCCTGTGCCAGGTCCGCGAGCGCCCTTGTCGCCGCAAGCTTCATCTCCTCGTTGATCGTCGTGGCGCCGACATCCAGCGCGCCCCGGAAGATGAACGGGAAGCACAGCACATTATTGACTTGATTCGGATAATCCGACCGCCCTGTGGCAATCACGCAATCGGGCCGGGTTTGCTTGGCAAGCTCGGGCCGAATCTCGGGCTCTGGATTGGCCAGCGCCAGGATCAGCGGCCGGTCCGCCATCTGCTGAACCATCTCCGGCTTGAGCACGCCGGCCATGGAGAGACCCAGGAAAATGTCCGCACCCGGAATGGCCTCCGCTAAGGTGCGCGCGGAAGTTTCAGCGGCATAGGCTTCTTTGCTGGGGTCCATGCCCTGCGAGCGGCCTTTGTAGATAACGCCGCGGCTGTCGCAGACGATTACGTTGTCCTTGCGCAATCCGAGCCCGACCAGCAAATCGAGGCAGGCAATTGCCGCCGCGCCAGCGCCCGATACCACGCATTTCGCATTTTCAATGCGCTTTCTAACAACTTTAAGCCCATTGATAATCGCCGCCGCGGTAACGATCGCGGTGCCGTGCTGGTCATCGTGAAAAACCGGAATCCGCATCCGGCTGCGCAGCTTGCGCTCAATCTCGAAGCATTCCGGCGCCTTGATGTCTTCGAGATTGATGCCGCCAAAGGTCGGTTCGAGGCTGGCCACGATTTCGACGATCTTGTCCGGCTCCGTCGCGTCCACCTCGATGTCGAAAACATCGATGCCGGCGAATTTCTTGAACAGGCAGCCTTTGCCTTCCATCACCGGCTTGCCCGCCAGCGCCCCGATATTGCCGAGGCCGAGCACCGCCGTGCCATTGCTGACCACCGCCACCAGATTGGCGCGCGATGTGAGCTTGCTGGCATTGGCCGGGTCTTTATGAATCTCCATGCACGCCACGGCGACGCCGGGCGAGTAAGCCAGCGCGAGATCGCGCTGGTTGCTCATGCTCTTGGTTGGGGTGACCGCGATTTTACCAGGTGTCGGGTAGCTATGATACTGGATTGCCGCCTGGGCAAGCTGATCCTACGAGCCCTCGGTCATCCGCACTTCTTCAGTCATTTCCGCCTCGGTTATTTTCTTTTCGGTATATAAAGATCCGTGATGGTGCCTTCAAACGCCTCGGCCGCCATGCCCACCGTCTCCGACAAGGTCGGATGCGGATGGATCGTGAGGCCGATATCCTCGGCGTCCGAGCCCATTTCGATGGCCAGCGCCGTCTCAGCAACCAACTCGCCCGCATTGGGGCCAACGATGCCGCAGCCGATGATGCGATGCGTGGCATCATCGAACAGGATCTTCGTCATGCCCTCATCGCGGCCGAGCGATAGGGATCGCCCGCTCGCCGCCCAGGGAAATACGCCCTTGCCGTATTTCACGCCCTTCGCCTTGGCTTCGTTTTCCGTGAGCCCCGCCCACGCGACCTCCGGATCGGTGTAGGCGACCGAGGGAATTACTTTCACATCGAAAAAGCTGTTCCTTCCGGC
>JAFAHH010000766.1 GCA_019237355.1 Acetobacteraceae bacterium
CCGAATGCAACGGATGGGCGGCAGAGGAGCACCCGCATGCCACAAGATCTTGACCAACAAAGCTCCATTCACCTCGAGCAGATCATTCTCGATCCACGCAGAGCAGAGAAAATTTCAAGAGGCGGGATTTGATTCGGTTTTGCCGCCAGCATCTAGCTGCTGACCCAATTAGAATCCCAGCATACAGCGGAGATGCGCACCAGCAACCAAAGAAGGCCAGGGCTTTGCCCCTGGACCCCAGCAAAGGCAGAGCCTTTGCAATCCAATGACTAAGACTAAGTGGATGGGGTCTGGGGCCATGCGGCCCCGTCATGCGAACAGCATGCTCCCGCATGACGGGTCCAGGGCGGAGCCCTGGCCGGTGGGATCACCTGCGGCGATCCCACCTGATCGCGATCTGCTCTACGCTTCGACCCGGCGCAAAGCCGCATCGAGACGCGCGAGTTCCTGCTGCACGGCAGTCAGCCGCGCTCGGGTCTCCTCCACGACCTCCGGCGGGGCGCGCCGGACGAAATCGGGATTGTCCAGCTTCCGACCCAATTTGTCGGCGTCCTGCTGCGCCCGGCTGCGCTCCTTGATCAACCGTGCCCGCTCGGCCTCGAGGTCGATCGACCCGGCCAACGGTACGACAAGGGTCGCTTCGTCCAGCACCGCTTGGGCGCAGCCCTTGGGGATAGAACCGGCCAAACGGCCTACCTCAGAGACCCTCGCCAGCCGCCGGATCGCTTCCAGCCAGCGCTCGGCCCGGGCCAGGGTCTCGGGCGCGGCGTCGCGCAGCAGAACCGGGATTTGAGAACCCTGCGGCACGTTCATCTCCGACCGGATGGTGCGTATTTCCGAAACGAGCCGTATCAGCCAATCCAATTCCGCGCGCGCGGGGTCAGGTTCGCTGACTGCGGATGACCCCGGCCAGGCAGTCCGCATCAGGCTGAATGGCTCACCATATCCAAACCGGTCCCAAAGCTCTTCCGTGACGAAGGGTATGGCCGGATGCAGCAGGCGCAGGATCGTGCCCAGCACGTGCGCTGCAACGTCGCGGACCTCGCGCGCCTCCCTGCCACCGGCCAAGAGGACCGGCTTGGCAAGCTCGAGGAACCAATCGCAGAACACATTCCAGACGAAACGGTAAACTGCCGCAGCGTAATCATTAACCCGGTACGCCTCCAGCGCACCGGTCGCCTCGGCCACCGCCGTATTGGCCGCATTCAAGATCCAGCGGCTCAAGGGCAAACCCGCGCTTTCCGTCGCGAACCGCGGGTCCGGCCGAACCTCGTTCATTTCGCAGAACCGGGCAGCATTCCACAGCTTGGTAACAAAGCTCCGATTGCTCTCCACCACCGCTGGGCCGAGCTTCACATCCCGCCCGGGTCCCGTCAGCGAGCAGATGGAGAAGCGCAATGCATCCGCGCCGTAGCGGTCGATCAGCTCCAGGGGATCGATCACATTCCCCTTGGATTTCGACATCTTCTGGCCGCGCTCGTCCCGCACCAGGCCGTGGATGTAAACGGTCCGGAACGGAACCTGCTTCATGAAATGCAGGCCCATCATCATCATCCGGGCCACCCAGAAGAAGATGATGTCAAACCCCGTAACCAACACATCGCCCGGGTAGTAGCGCACCAGTTCTTGAGTCCGCTCCGGCCAGCCAAGGGTAGAGAAGGGCCAGAGCGCGGAGCTGAACCAGGTATCGAGCACATCCTCGTCCTGGGTTAGCGCCACATCCTTTCCGTAACGCTCCCTCGCCTGGGACGCGGCTTCCGCCCCGTCATGGGCCACGAAAATCGCTCCATCCGGCCCATACCAGGCGGGGATGCGATGCCCCCACCAGAGCTGGCGGCTGATGCACCAGGGCTGGATGCCGCGCATCCAGGCGAAATAGGTGTTCTCCCATTGCTTGGGCACGAACACGGTCTCGCCCGCTTCAACCGCGGCAATCGCCGGGGCGGCAAGCTCGGCGGCGTTGCAATACCACTGCAGGGTCAGCAACGGCTCGATTGGCACGCCAGAGCGATCTCCGTGCGGCACTTGATGGACATGCGGCTCAGTCCTTTCGAGCAGGCCCAGCCGTTCCAACTCGCGCACAATCGCAGCCCGCGCCTCCTCACGGCCCTTTCCGTCCAGGCCGCGCACAAAATCCGGATCGGCGACGCCTGGCGCCGCTTGCAGCACGGCCTCGATGTCGGCCAGCGTGATCCGGGCTTGGCGGTCGAGCACCGATGGCATCGGCAAGCTATGGCGCTGGCCCGCGCCAAAATCATTGAAGTCGTGCGCCGGGGTGATCTTGACCGCACCAGTGCCCTTTTCGGGATCGGAATAGGGGTCCGCGACAATTGGGATGCGGCGGCCAACCAGTGGCAGGATTGCGTCACGCCCGATCAGGTCCTGATACCGGGGATCATCGGGATGCACCGCCACACCGGTATCGCCTAGCAATGTCTCGGGCCGGGTAGTGGCGACAGTGATGGAACGTCCTGGCTCACCTGCGATCGGATAGCGGATGTACCACAGGCTTCCCCGCACCTCCCGATTCTCCACCTCGAGATCGGAAATCGCGGACTGGAATTCCGGGTCCCAATTGACCAAGCGCCGGTCGCGATAGATCAGGCCTTGCCGGTATAGCGTAACGAACACCTCCCGCACCGCGGCCGAGAGTCCGGCATCCATGGTAAACCGCTCGCGCGGCCAATCGAGGGAGGCGCCGAGACGCCGGAGCTGGCGTGTAATCGTGCCGCCGCTTTCTTCCTTCCATTTCCAGATCCGGGCGACGAAAGCGTCCCGCCCCAGGGCTTGCCTATTCGTACCCTGCTCAGCCAGCAAGCGCTCCACCACCATCTGGGTCGCAATGCCAGCATGGTCGGTGCCGGGCTGCCAAAGCGAGTCCCGCCCCTGCATGCGCCGCCACCGGACCAGCAGGTCCTGAATGGTGTAGTTGAGTGCATGACCCATATGCAGGCTGCCAGTAACGTTCGGCGGCGGGATCATGATCGTGAATGGCTTCGCGTTCGAGTCCGGAAGCGCCGCAAAGGCCCCGGCCTTCTCCCAGCCCTCATAGAGTCGCGGCTCGATCTCCGCGGGTGCGTACGTCTTGTTCAGCATGCCTTTACCGGCGGCTCACCCCGGAAATTGCTGGCGGACCCCGCCAGCGCTCTCTGAGCCGGAACACTAACCCATATCGCGATTGACAACCCGCTCGATTTCCGCGCGGACCAACCTTTCCACGACCGAGGGCAGATTGCGGTCGAGCCATTCTTTGAGGATGGGCCGTATTTCTTCGCGCACAAGGTCCTCGATGGTTGGCCCGCCACGATGTACGGCGGTCGAGCGCCCGCTAAGGGTGCGCACCAGACTGCCAACCGACGCCGCAGCCGCAGCCGCCGCTTCGGGCGCGACGATCCCGGCTTTGCTGGGTTCAGGGGCGCTTGGCGCCGCGCCGCGTTGTTCGGGCGCCGGCTGCCCCTGCGTGGCCCCCTCGGGCTCATGCGGCTGGAAACCCGGGTTGTGAGGCGGGGCGTTCTCAGGCTCAGAAACCATCATGCTATGATCCAATTCCAACACCTCGTCGGGGCGCATCGAGG
>JAFAHH010000927.1 GCA_019237355.1 Acetobacteraceae bacterium
ATCAACTCTCCGTCGAGGACGTACACGAATTCATCTTCCTGCGAGTGCCAATGACGCTGGCTAGACCAGTTACCGGGCGGTAAGCGCATGAGATTGACGCCAAAGTCCTTGAGTCCGCCGGCGTCACCTAGTCTTTGCCGAACACGTTCGGCACAGGGTGTATTAAACTGCGGTGGGTAGCCGGTGCCTTTGCGTGCAGGGACCCTCGAAATATCGATCTTCGGCATACGGGAATCCTCCAGAATCTTTTTCGCGAACAACCGCCCCCCTTCTCCATGAAACACCTCCCGGCTCATCATCCACCTTAAGAAGGTGTCCGGGAAATCGAGGGAAGCCCAGTTGTGGCCGGAGGCGGATGATCGATCCTGACGCCTAAGAGCCATCCGCGCTCGCCTCGAGCTGCATCCGGTTGTCTTGACACTTGCGAATTGTCGGGCGCACCCTCAGCCTGCAGGGAGAAGGAACATGAGAAGAAGAACCTTCTGCGCAGCGGGATTCACTGCGCTGGCCACGGCAACCTTTACTCATCGGCGGGTTTTCGGCGCCGGCAGTGCCGAGCTCGGCGCCGTCGGGCTCGACGGGCGACAGCTGACCTTGAGCGCCGCCGACGTTGCGGACCTGCGTGCTGCGCTCCGCGGTGAGGTGCTCACCGCCGGCGATACAGATTACGACGACGCGCGGCGCTTGTGGAACGGCGCGTTCAACCGCAAGCCCGCTCTCATCGCACGCTGCGCCGGCGCGGCCGACGTCATGCACGCGGTCGGCTTCGCCAGCGCCCATGGCGTGCTCACTTCGGTACGCGGCGGCGGCCACAGTCTCTCCGGCCAGTCGGTGTGCGATGGTGGCCTGGAGATCGACTTGTCCCAAATGCGCAGCGTTCACGTCGATCCGGCGCGAAAGCTCGCGCGCGCCGAGCCGGGCGTGCTGCTCGGACAGTTCGATCGCGAGGCACAGGCCTTCGGCCTCGCCACCACCGCCGGCACAGCCTCCGATACCGGGCTCGCGGGACTTACCCTCGGCGGAGGAATGGGCCGCATCGGGCAGAAGTACGGACTGACCATCGACAACCTCATCGGCGCGGAAGTGGTCACGGCGGACTGCAAGCTGTTGCGCGCGAGCGCGGACGAGAATCCGGACCTCTACTGGGCCGTGCGCGGGGGCGGAGGCAACTTCGGTGTCGTCACCTCGTTCGAGTATCGCCTGCACGAGGTGGGCCCGATGCTCTACGGCGGTGACATCTGGTTTCCGTTCAGCGGCGCGCGTCAGCTGCTGCGCAGCTTCGTCGATTACATAGCCTCGGCGCCCGATGAGCTGTATGTGAACGTTGACATCGACGTGAGCGAGAAGGACCCGCCGGATGTGTCCTTCAACGTCTGTTACTGCGGCTCGCCCGCCGATGGCGAGCGGGTACTCGCCCCACTGCGGCGCTTGGGCAAGCCAGCCGGGGACAAGCTCGGCCCGGCGACCTACGTGAAGCTGCAGGGGGCCGCCGATCCGGTGAAGCCCTTCCCGTACGGCGGTTACTTCAAGGGCGGCCTGGCGCGTGCGCTCAGCCCGGCACTCATCGACGTAGTGGTCGATTACGTCGAGGCCACCCCGTTCCCCTCGGGATTCGGGGAAATCAACTTCCAGCCCTGCAGTGGAGCTGCCGGCCGCGTGGCGCCCGAAGCGACTGCCTTCTGGAACCGCCATGCGAGCTACAACATGGGGGTGTACGCGCTGTGGAAGGTGCCCGGCGATGGCGCGGAGCGCGACACTGCTTGGACGCGCGCCGCGTGGGAGCAGCTCGAGCCCTTCACAGAAGGCTACTACGTGAATCTCGGCGAATCGGATGCGCATGCGCACCGCGTCCAGGCTGCCTACGGCGGTAACTATCCGCGGCTGGCCGCTCTCAAAAAGCGCTACGATCCCGCGAATCTCTTCCGCCTCAACGCCAACATAAAACCGGCCTGAGCCATCGGGCGCGGTTGCGACGACGAGGAGCGCGGGTGAGGTCAAACGGGAATCGCGGCGCGACCGTCTGCTTTCTGGAAATTTGTTGCATGCTTCCCAACGGCGGCTTCTTGGCCGATGCCGGCCGTCCGCTTGAGTTCGTATAAGACGCCCATATCTATTGAGCTGGCATTCGCAGCGGATGTTGGAATCAGTCCCTGGCTTGCCGCTGATTCCATGATCCTCAAACGCTCCTGATTGATCGCTGCGGCGAGCGTGAAGCGTAGAAATAATTTTAGAGTGCCTGCCCTCAGCGCGAAATCTCGCGCTTCAGCTAAGACTTTCTTAGATACAAGACTGTCTGAATAATGCCTTGTAAGTTATTGAAAAGAACGCCTGGGAGAGGACTCGAAGTAGGGCGAATTCACTAGACAACTCAAGGAATTGGTTTGCGCGCTCGCTTGTTACCCAAGAAGTTACCCATCCGGATGCTGTGCTGTGTTGGGATTTGTTGGTACGAGTTGCGCCCGGATGAGCCAAGATCATTGTCGGGCACGCGGTAATGGCGAAGTATTACGAGGGGGAAGCCTATGAGCAAGGACATGGATCGGAAGAAAGAGTCTAAGAAGAAGCCTGCCAAGTCGTTCGACGAGAAGCGCGCGG
>JAFAHH010000988.1 GCA_019237355.1 Acetobacteraceae bacterium
CCTCGTCTCTCCCGTTGACTGACCGCCAACCTTAGTTCCACCTTTCCCAGAGAGGGCAAGACCATGGGCAAGACATATCGGATTGCGGTCATCCCAGGGGATGGGATCGGCAAGGAGACCGTGCCTGAAGGCTTACGGGTGCTAGACTCGGCGTCGCGCCGCTTCGGCTTTAGTCTCGAGTTGGCGCATTATGATTGGTCCTGCGAGACCTATCTCAAGACGGGCGCCATGATGCCCGGTGATGGCCTCGAGCGGCTGGCCGGGTCGGATAGCATTTTCCTGGGCGCCGTCGGCTGGCCGGAGGTGCCGGATCACGTTTCCCTCTGGGGCTTGCTCATCCCGATCCGCCGTGGGTTCGACCAGTATGTTAACCTGCGGCCCTGCCGGCTTATGCCCGGGGTGCGCACGCCGCTGGCGGGACGCACCGAAGCGGATATCGATTTCTATGTGGTGCGGGAAAATACGGAGGGCGAGTATTCAAGCTACGGGGGCCGGATGTTCGAGGGCACCGACCGGGAGTTCGTGTCCCAGCAAAGCGTGTTCACGCGCACCGGGGTTGATAGGGTTTTGCGATACGCCTTTGAGCTGGCCAAAAGCCGGCCTAAGAAGCACCTGACCTCGGCGACGAAATCGAATGGCATTACCATTACCATGCCGTACTGGGACGAGCGATTTGGCGCGGTCGCGGCCGAGTACCCCGATGTTCGAGCCGATCAGTTCCATATCGACATTCTCTGCGCCCATTTTGTGCAGCATCCAGACTGGTTCGATGTGGTGGTGGGGTCGAACCTGTTCGGCGATATCCTGAGCGACCTTGGCCCGGCCGTTGCCGGCTCCATTGGGATCGCGCCATCGGCGAATATAAACCCTGAGCGCAAATATCCGTCGATGTTTGAGCCGGTACACGGCTCGGCGCCGGACATTGCTGGCCGGGGAATCTGTAACCCTATCGGCCAAATCTGGTCGGCGGCAATGATGCTTGAGCATTTGGGCGAGCAGGAGGCGGGGCGGGCGATTGTTCGCGCGATCGAAACCCTGCTGCGGGAAGGCGAGCCGCGGACGCGGGACATGGGTGGGCAAGCAGGCACGGCAGACGTTGGGCGGGCCCTGCGGAGATGGTCGCGAAGATCTAGTTGCGATTAGCCGGAAAGGCAGGAACTAGAGCAGATCGCGATCAGGTGGAATCGCCGAAGGCGATCCACATCGCGTGAATCTGCTCGCAAAACAAAGCTAGAGCGGTTCCACGTGAGTGGAAACCGCTCTAGGCCTCACCGGCCACCCTCTATAGAGCGCACCAACGCCTGGGCGCGGAGGAATGCCCAAGACCTGCCGGGCTTGCGCCCCCCGCCCCTCCCCGCCATTCTCCGCCCCCATTTGGCCGTAGCCAACCCGGCCGACACGGAGTAGCCCGGCGCGATGATGTATTTCAGCCCCCTCAAGACCTGGCTCATTCTGGGCGCCATCGCCCTGGGGGCTCTGCTCTGTATTCCAAACGCCCTGCCCGCCCCCGCCTCCTGGGTGCCATGGCGCACCGTGCATCTCGGCCTCGATCTGCAGGGCGGGAGCTACCTGCTGCTCGAAGTCGATATGCGCGCGGTCATCAAGGAGAGACTAGAGAGCTTGGTGGATGCTGTGCGCCAGGATCTACGGCCGAAGAACATCTTTTACCAAACCCTCGCGGCGCAGCCGGATCAGAACCGGGTGTTGCTGCGCGTGCGCGACCCAGCCCGGCTTGGGGACGCGCTGGACTCCTTGAAGCCCCTGGCGCAGCAAACCGGGCCCACAGGCCAGCCGGAGCTTCAGCTTGCCTCGAACCCCCAGGGCGAGATCATGCTCAACCTCTCCCAGCCGGAGCTGATCGCGCGCGCCAATGCAGCGGTGCAGCAATCGATCGAGATCGTTCGCCGCCGGGTGGATGAAAGCGGCGTCGCCGAGGCGCAAGTGACGAGGCAGGGCGAGAGCCGCGTGGTTGTCCAGCTACCGGGCATTAGTGATCCGAACCGGATCAAGGAGCTGCTCGGCCGCACGGCGCACATGACATTCCAGCTGGTCGATGAGGGCGCCAACCCGGCGCTGCCGCCCCCGCCCGGGGTGGAGCTGTTGCCGATGGAGAATCAGCCCAATCAGAAGATCCCGGTGCGCCGCCGGGTGGATGTGGATGGGGCGGACCTGACCGACGCCAGGGCCGCGAACAACCCTCAGTCTGGGCAGTGGGTCGTTACATTTGCCTTCAACTCCGTGGGGGCCCGGCGCTTTGGCGATATAACCCGGGCCAATGTCGGCCACCGTTTCGCGATTGTGCTGGATAATAAAGTCATCAGCGCACCGGTGATCCGGGAGCCGATTACGGGCGGGCGCGGCGAGATCAGCGGCAATTTCACCGCGGCTTCGGCCAATGATTTGGCCGTGCTGCTGCGGGCGGGCGCACTGCCGGCCCCGCTGACGGTGGTGGAGGAGCGCAGCGTCGGGCCGGAGCTTGGGGCCGATTCGATCCGCGCCGGGGCGATTTCGCTTGCGATCGGGTTCTTGCTTGTAATCGGCTTTATGGGAACCTTCTACGGCCTGTTCGGCTGGTTCGCGAACCTTGCCTTGGTGGTCAACCTGATCCTGATGCTGGCCATTCTCTCCTTGTTGCAGGCCACGCTCACCTTGCCGGGGATGGCAGGAATCCTGCTGACCTTGGGCATGGCCGTGGATGCGAACATCCTGATCAACGAGCGGATCCGGGAGGAGCAGCGAGCGGGGCGCCCGCCGCTATCCGCGCTCGAGGCCGGTTTCAAACGAGCCTATTCCACTATTTTTGACAGCAACATGACCGCCTTCCTGGCCCACGTCATGCTGTTCGTGTTTGGCACGGGGCCAGTGCGAGGGTTTGCCGTGACAATAACAGTTGGCATCGCTACCAGCCTCTTTACCGCCTGGAGCCTCACTCGGCTGATGGTGTCCCGCTGGTATATCCGTACGCGCCCGCAACTTCTTCCGGTTGGATGACGCATGTTGTTCCGCCCGCTTTTCCGCATCGTTCCCGACGGCACGCAGATCCAGTTCATGCGCGGCCGGATCATGGGCTTGGTTACGTCCGCGGTGCTCTCGACTGCGTCGATCGTGCTGTTCTTCTACCCGGGACTCAATCTCGGAATTGATTTTTCGGGGGGCATTATCATGGAGGTGCGCACGCCGGGGCCTGCCGATTTCGGCAAGCTGCGGGGGGCGCTGGCGGCGGGCCACGTTGGCGAACAGGGTGTGCAGCGTTTTGGCGATCCCGATCATGTGTTGATTCGGTTGCCAACCCAGCCCACAGAGGCTGCAACGCAGCAGGAGGTAAACCGGGTTCGGGAGGCGCTCGACCAAGCGATCCCCGGCTCGAGGGTGCTGCGCACCGACGCGGTTGGCGCTTCGGTATCGTCTGAACTGTTCCGGAACGGGCTGCTCGCGCTTGGGATCAGCTTGGTGATGATCCTCTTTTATATCTGGTTTCGCTTCGAGTGGCAATTTGCAGTGGGCGCGGTGGTGACACTGCTGCTGGACGTGACGAAGGCCGTCGGGTTCCTGGCCATCACGCGGATCGAGTTTGATCTGGTGATGGTGGCTGCCATCTTGACCATCATCGGGTACTCCACGAATGACAAGGTGGTGGTCTATGACCGGGTGCGAGAGAATCTGCGCAAGTACAAAACCATGCCTTTGCGCCAGTTGATCGATCTTTCGATCAACGAGACCTTGAACCGCACGCTCGGCACATCAATGACGGTGTTTTTAGCGAGCCTGCCGCTGGCATTGTTCGGGGGTCAGTCGATCTCAGGCTTCGCCTGGGTCATGCTGTTCGGGATCGTCGTTGGCACATCCTCATCGATTTTCATTGCAGCTCCGATTCTACTGTTTCTGGGCGAGAACCGGCTACGGCGGGAGGCGACGGCTCCGAAGCCTGCCAAAGCCCCATCAGCCGCGGCCCGGCCTTGAAGGCGTGTTGAACCATCAGAGGCCAGGGCGTGCGCCGTTGCAGCCACCGTCAATCGGGCGTGGCACGATTCGATAGCGCGTTAGTGATGCGCAAAGGCGGCAAGGTCAGCCTCCGGCGTCTCCGGGTTTTCGCTGCGCCCACGGTAGGTCCAGTCGAGCAAAGTCACCGCAATTCCTGCAACGGCGAGGACGCCGCCGAAGAACTGGTACGCGATCTGCGGTGTCCACCCGGCCCTGAGCATGTAGCCGGTGAAGATAGGGGCGAGGATGGCGACAGCGCGGCCGAAGCCGATCATCCAGCCGACGCCCGTGCCTCGGGCCACCGTCGGATATACGAACGGGCTGATGGCGTAGAAAGCAGCGACGCCGCCATTCGCGAACATTCCAACGAACAGCGATAGCGCCAACGCCACACCGATGTTGTGGATTTGATGTGCATAGAGGAGGTACGTGATCGCCCCGCCGAACAGGACCAGCGTGGTGACCAGCCGTGGCCGCATCCTCAGTGAAAGCCCGGCGAACAGCAGGGCGCCCGCGACACCGCCCACCATGATGAGGACGCCGGTTCTGATGCCCAGGAGGGGGTCGCCGCTGGCGTCGGCCATCATCTTGGCTGTCCAGGTATTGGCGAAGTAAAAGGCCGCGATCAGGCCGGCGTATCCGAGCCATAGACAGAGCGTGCGATAAAGCGTCACGCCGCTGAAAAGTGATTTCCAAACGACTTGCATTTGGCGGCTTGCGAGGGCAGCGGGCAAGACGGCTGCCCGAGCATAACCGAGCCGGTCGGCGATCCTGTTGTATCGGTCGAGCGCCCCCTTGGGCCGCTTCTCGATCAGGTACTCGATGGATTCGGGAAGCGCGAACATCACCAAGGCAAGCATGATCAACGTCAAGGCGGCGCCGAAAATGAAAGGCGCACGCCAGTCGAACGCCGAGAGGAGCGGGCCGATCACTGTACCGGCCAAGGCCGATCCGAGCGGCAGGCCGACACCGTAGATGCCCATCACGGTGCCGCGCCGTCGATCGGAGCTGTACTCCGAAACCAAAACGTTCACGCTGGAAATGATCGCGCCAATAAACAGCCCGGCAAAGGCGCGAAAGGCGATCAATAGGGGAACATTATCCGCAAAGGCCGAAAGGAGCATGCCCAGCGTAATCACCGCCAGACACACCATAATGTGCCGCCGGCGGCCGATCTGATCGGCAAGGGGTGAGATGAGTATGGCGCCGAGCGCCATGCCGAAGATTCCAGCGCTCAAAACATACCCGACCTCGACCGCGCTGAGCCCCCATGCCCTGGCTAGGCTAGGCACGACGAATGGCATCACGACCACTTCGTACCCGTCGATCATAGTCAGGACAATGCAGATCACAACGATGCCGATCTGAGCCTTGCGCATCGGCTGTGTGAGTATGGCTTCGCGGAGGTCCATTTTAATGCTCCGTTTCCTCTGTATCACGACGTTCGTCTATGCGGCGACCGGAAGCCCGGCGCCGAGGCGTCGCGGGATCATTCGCTCGCGATGACGGCGTCCAGCCACGGGCAGTCAACAACGCGCATCGGTGCCCGCAGGCCCTTGGCAGCGGCGGAAAGCCGCATGTCGCGCAGACGCGCCCTCTGCTCCGGCGGCATGTAGAGCCGCTCGTGCCCCCAGAAGCTCGGCCCATCGAACGTCTCATGCGGCTGCCATGTGGCCGGGTCGATCACGCGGCCGCCCCAGCCATACTCGACGAAGAAGCCCGAAGGTGTATGGGAGTAATACGAAACCATATAATCGTTGGTGTGCCGCCCCAGCGTGTAGGCCACACGCCCTTCCTCGAGCTGGGCCAGGTCGTAGCCTTGGCCCACATCGTCCAAGCTGCACAGCTCCACCATGAAGTGATGCATGCCCTTTTTGCCGGAGCCGACCATGGCGAAGCTATGATGCCGGCCGTTGATGTGGAAAAAATACAGTTTGTACGGCTTCAGGCCGTAATCGCTGATGTGGAAACCAAGCAGGTCGCGGTAGAAGGGCAGCAACCAATCCACGTTCTCGACATTGAGCACGGCATGCCCCATGCCGAGCGGTCCCGTTCGGAATCCCGAAATCGGCCGTCCCGGCTGAAACGGATCGGAGGCTATGGCGGGGCCATGAAATACCTCCAGCCGGTTGCCCGCCGGGTCATTGAATAAGATCAGGTCAGCGACATGACGTTCATCGGCGAGGCGGCGCGACGCGCGCCGAACTTCTACCCGGTTCGCCTCCAGCCGCGCTGCGAGCGCCTCGAGCGCGGCTGCATCCTCCACCTCCCAGCCGAGGAAACCGAGGCCCTCGCCCTCATCCCCCGT
Organism: Acetobacteraceae bacterium; assembly: GCA_019237355.1. Classification (GTDB taxonomy): domain Bacteria; phylum Pseudomonadota; class Alphaproteobacteria; order Acetobacterales; family Acetobacteraceae; genus JAFAHH01. The sequence continues at coordinate 6,290 of JAFAHH010000988.1, forward strand.
GACGATCAAACGCTGCTTCCGATCATCCATGCGAAACGCTTGCACCGCGCCGGCACGGTCCACGCGCTCCATCCCGAGCAAGCGGGTTGCATACGCGGTCCAATCCTCGAGCTTCGCCGAACGAACGCCGATATAGCCAAGCGCGGTCAGTTCCGATGTTGCTTGCATAGTGCTTTCCTTTCAAAATTCGCTAGCTTCCTGGACGATGTGTTACGGGACCTCGGCGGCGACTGGATTGCGAAGCACGCCGATTCCGCTGATCTCAACCTCGGCGACGTCGCCAGGCCGCATGAACAGCGGTGGGTTGCGCTTGGCGCCCACGCCGCCGGGTGTGCCGGTTACGATGACGTCTCCCGGCAGCAGCGGCAAAATGGTCGAGATATAGGCGATCTGCTCCGGGACGGAGGTGATCATCAGGTCGGTCGTGGTGTGCTGGACGACCTGCCCGTTCAGCCGGGTCTCGAGCGTAAGGCGGGAAGGATCAGGGATCTCATCCGTCGTCACCAGCCAGGGGCCGAACGCGCCCGTCCCGGCAAAAGTCTTGCCCGCGAGATACTGGCTGGTATGGACCTGCCAATCGCGCACAGTGCCCTCATTGTAACAGGAGTAGCCCGCCACGTATTCCAGCGCGCGCTCAGCCGGAATGTGCCGGCCTTGCTTGCCGATCACGACCGCGAGTTCACCCTCGTAGTCGAATGCATCGGAAACCGCCGGTTTCACCAGGGGCTGCAGGTGACCAATCTGGCTTCCGGCAAAACGAGCGAAGAGTGCGGGCTTTTCCGTCACGGTCTTTGCCGTTTCGGCAACATGGTCGCGGTAGTTCAACCCGACGCAGATAATCTTATCCGGATCAGGAATGACGGGCGCAAAGGTCAGGCCTTCAAGTGGCAGATCTGGCTTGGCGTCGGCGGCAATCCCCGCCGCGCCTGCAAGTGCGCCACTCGCGAGCAGGGTGCGCAAGGTCGGCGCCCTCTCTCCAAACCGGCGCGATAGGTCCACTACGCCGCCATCCTTGATTGCGCCGTAGCCGGGACGGCTATCACTTGCGGCAAAAGAAACGAGCTTCATGGAAGTTCCCCAGTAAGGTGTTAGAGTGCAACCGCTTGCTTGAATCGCACTCTCAAACAGATTTCAGACGGCCGCTATCAGCGTCTCCATCTCCTGCGGCGTCCTGGCGCCACCCACGACGTATCGATCGGGCCTGACCAGCACGGCGCCGGCGCCTTCGGCGCGAAGCCAGTCTTGGAGAGCCGGCGCTTCGTCGGTAACCATCGCGATGTCACGGCGCGCGCAGCGGTCGAGAATTGCCGGCGGGAGCTTCGCGGCAAATTCCGGATGCAGCAAAGCTGCGAAACGATAACCAACATGATCGTCCAGCAAGGTGCCGTCTTTGAGCCGCGGCTGGGGCGCGACCTGACCCGCCGGCCCAGTCCAACCGGCCTCAAGACCCGGCCCGAGCCGCGGCTTGATGGTCTCCATGCGAGCGGGCTCCTCGCCCGCCATCCCTCCGGGAAGCGCCGCGTCCGCCGCCTTGGTGTTGATCAGCCCTCCTAGGCGGACGGCCAACTCGATATAGGCGCGCACATGCGGCGATCGTTCGCTTTGATATGTATCGAGCAATGCGTCATCAGCCTGGCCGCGCAGAACCCGGGCAAGCTTCCAGGCGAGATTAGCGGCGTCACGGACGCCCGCGCACATGCCCTGCCCCAGGAAGGGCGGAGTCTGATGCGCGGAGTCGCCTGCAATCAGCAGCCGGCCGGACCGCCACCGCTCCGCGATCCCCGAGTGGAACGTATAGGATACGGCACGCTCCAATTCGGCGTCCTCCGGCGTAATCCAGCGCGACAGCAGCCGCCACACCGAGTCCGGCGCCGCCATTGCCGTCGCGTCCTCGCCGGGCAATAGCGCGATTTCCCAGCGCCGCCGGTTGCCGACCCCGCGCACATAGGTCGCGGGGCGGGCAGGATCGCAATACTGCACGCTATGTTCCCCGAGACCCGGCACCGGCCGCTTCAGGAGCGCGTCCACCACGAGCCAGCGCTCGTGAAACCCAAGATCCTCGACCGGTGAACCGATCAGGCGCCGCACCAGAGAACGTGCGCCGTCACAGCCCACCACATATCGGGCGCGGCAGGATTTCAGAGTGCCATTGGACAGATCCTCATATTCAACGTAAGCAGCTTCCTCGTCCTGCCGGATCGCAAACACCTCGGATCGCAAACGAACCTGAACGCCTGGCTTGGCCTGGGCCCCCTCCTGAAGGATGCGTTCGAAATCGGGCTGATGGAAACGATAGCTGGCGTTCCAGCCTTGCGGACCGAC
>JAFAHH010001079.1 GCA_019237355.1 Acetobacteraceae bacterium
CGTCGCGTGGAGAGCCTGCCCGGACCAGCATTGCTGTCCAGTTCCCTGACCTGGGCAGCTGGAAATTGCTAGATTGGCAGTCGCAACGAGTTAAGTTGACAATGCCCCCGTGAGCGAGGCTGAAGTTCCGGTGCGGCTGCCGGCCCTGCCGGCGGGTGCGTTGGGACTCGCCAACACGCCCGGGTTCGCCGAGGTCGCCTGCCCGTTGCGGCGAGCCTGCGCGGCGCGATACCGACACGCTGGACTGTTATTTCGACGTGATCTGGTGCTTCCTGGCTTGTGCCAGCGGGTTAATGCCCCGCTCCTCCGCCTAGCCGCAATCCCTCCTGCGCCCGCGCCAGCTTCACAAGCGTCGCCTCGTTCGGCGTTCCCTGTTGGCGGCCGCCCGTCTTAACCTCCACGCCCGCATATAGGCACGCAGTTACGGTAAACTGCACGGTCCAGTCTACTGCAAAAAAACAACCTGCGGGAAAACCCGGCCTTTGATTGCTGGCAGGTTTGGCGTCGTAGCTCCTCCCCAAGGAGCGCTCCGATCGCGATTGTGCGCAGGCTGAGGGAAGGCTTTGGCATTGTTCGCTTTCGCTCATCTGGGTGGTGTTCGCGCTCTAACGAGACTATTGCGCATTGTTGAATAACGATCGCTGCGCGATTCGATCTATTTCTCCATCTCGGTGGTGCCATGCCGGCCTGGGGACGCGGTCCAACTTCCGCGCTCCAGCCGATCCGCAAACCTGCGACGCTGTACCGAGGGGGTATCCAATGGTCACCGTGAAAGTCACTATCCGCCCCAATCAGGCCGACAGCGCTATCGGCCCGCCGCCCGATTGCGGTGAAACAGCCTTTCCCGTCAACGGATTCGTGGCGCTACCCCGCATAACGTCCGCGCAGGACGTGGGTTTCATTCGTACGAGGCTGATGCGGCTATTTGCGGAAAAGGCTGGACGCTCGGAAGGGATGCTGTTCGACTTCGCCGGAACAGATGAGGAAGGCGGCCCGGCCAAGCTGCCGCAACTCCTGGATCCACGGAACTTCGCGCCGGAACTCCTGAGGACGGAGTTCTTTCACAATGCTGAAGGTTTGGCCAAGCGTCTGCTGGGACCGAATGCTCGCTTCCTTGCCGACCATGCACTGCTGAAACCGGCCCGAGACGGTGCAGAGACGCCGTGGCACCAGGACGACGCCTTCCGCCCCGGCGACGTGGACTGCACAGAGGTGAGCATCTGGATGCCCCTGCAGCCCGTCAATGAAGCAAACGGCTGCCTTGGGTTCATTCCTGGCTCCCACAAATGGGACGTTCTGCCGCACCGCTGGTTATCGGGGGACGGTCGGATCCATGCGCTGGAATGCCACACCGGCTTTGATCCGGGCCGTGTGGTGCTTTGCCCGCTGCCGGCTGGTGGCTGCACGGTGCATACCAACCGCACGCTGCATTGGGCTGGCCCCAACCGCTCCGACGCGCCGCGGCTGGCCTATGTGCTGGTTTTCGGGCTCCCCATGCAGAAGGCTGCGCAGCCGCGTAATCACCACTGGCTCGCCAACAAGGATGAGCCGCGCCACGAGCGGCGCCGGCGCTGGATGCGGCACGGCGGTTACCTGGTGCACGCCTTTCGCCGCGTCGGTCAGATCCGACAAGTCGGATGGCGGGAGACATCGATGCGAGTGGTCCTGAAGGTGACTCGCCGGCGGCGGGCCTGAACTGCCGGGGGCCTCCTACGCTCGGCCAACTCCCGCCGCCCTGGAGCAAGCCGGGTGCTTAGATCGAGGGCGGGTGAATAGAATGCTCGTCGAGGCGTCCCAGCCGGCAAGTGATCGGACCAGCGCCAGGGCTTGCCCTTGTCGCGAACGAAGCCAGACCCCCTGGCGAACACACAAAGATCGTGCATCTTTCAGGCTGTCAACCGTTCCCCGTCACAGGCCAGCACAGTCCGAAGCTGCGCCATCGGCATGGTGGGCCGCATGCTCCCGGACCAGGCGGGGAATGCTGAGAACGCCGTAGCCGTCGTATTTCCGTCAGAGCACCTTCTGTCGTTTGGTCCGCTCGGCTACGTCACCCAGGAAGATGGCCGGCCTCTCCGGCGGACACTGGTATGAAGAAAGCCGCCCCCAAGCGGGAGCGGCACAAGGTGCGAATGAAGCAAGTCTACCCGCGATATAGCGCTGTGATACGTAAGGTGGCATGCCTTGAATCGCTCGTCCGCGTGGTTGAAAGCCAGGACCGGAAACTTGGCATAGCCGACCATGCTATCGCTCGCGCGCGAAACAGCGGCAGGCGACGCACTCCGGAGAAGTGTGAAACCCTTCCCGGGATCCAGCGGCGGGCGAGCGAGCATGCCCTGAAGCCGCCCCCGGCCAACTTCTGACGCATCAAGCTCCCCGGAGTTTCGCGCGCTGATATCCCTTCCGTTTGTTCGCACGACGCGCCCAGCGCCGGCCGCATGAGCAACCCGCAGTGCGGAAACCTGCTGCGCCGGGGTCGGTTTATCGGTGCCGTAGATTTCTCGGCATAGGTCGGCAAGGTGAAGGTTGGTAAGGGTGTAGCGGCGGTCGAGCCATCCTAATCCGACGAACAGATCGTGGATCACCCGCCTGATTCTTCCCGGACCGCTTGACATGGCAACAGCTAGACAAAGCTGCCCCGATTCGCGAAGCGTGCGCGATTGATTCGGCGGTTCTTCGGATGCGGCGGAGACGCCCTTCGCCATACTCCTGGCTCAAAGGCCGCCTGGCCGTGGCCGTGTCTCCAGCCCAACATTAGCCCTAATTCACAGTGAAGAAAGCTGCCCCGAGGCGCAATGGTATGGACCCCGCGGCGGTCGTATTCCGGCAAGGGCTCTGTCAGCTTTCGAGCCTGCTCGGAGCAACATTCTCGGGCTGCGGAGCCTCCTGTTCAAGCAGCTTCCAGAATACCAAGCGCGATGGCTGTCCGGCGCATGTAGTGAACGCGCCGTATAGCGGCGGGAACGTGTCGGCACATGCGAGATCGAGAGCGGAAGAAGTTGCGGAGTTCGTCGTGACCGCGGCAATATCGTCTTGCTGATGGGACGCTCTTGAAGCCGAGCATCGGTCGACATCGGCCCTTGACGCCACGATGATCCTGCTCAAGGCGATTGTTGAGATAGCAGTTGGTCCGGTGCCACACG
>JAFAHH010000033.1 GCA_019237355.1 Acetobacteraceae bacterium
TGCTGCACGATGCGGCGAACCGTCATTCTATTTCGATCCGCACCGATCTCGACGCGGCGCTTCCAATGACGTCTGCGGATCGTGTGCAACTGCAACAGGTGTTAATGAACCTCATGCTCAACGGCATCGAGGCAATCAAGGATGTAAGAGGTGAACTGAGCGTCACGTCGAAGAGGACCGGAATTGGTGAATTGCTGGTTTCGGTGAGCGACTCGGGTATCGGGCTTCCGGGAGAGGGAAGCGAACGCATTTTCGAGGCGTTCTTCACGACCAAACCGCACGGAACCGGCATGGGACTTTCGATCAGCCGGCGGATAATCGAATCGCATGGCGGCCGTTTATGGGCGAGCCCCAATGCAGGACGGGGTGCGGTCTTTCAGTTCACTCTACCCAACGAGGTGATGGCCTCGCCGCGATAGATCGTTCAACGCGGCGGCGACAGACGACTGCCGCGCACAAGGGATTTGTGCGGTGCTATGGTTGGCGTTCGAAGCGCTCGACGCCGGTGAGGTCCATCGACCACGGCAGGGCCGAGCGGCACCATCCCTGCCTGCTCGGGCGCAGCTCGGCGCAGGGGTCGAGCGCGCCCACCCGCAGGCCATAGGATGACGGATTGGCGCCCGGAGCTGCCGCATAAATCGGCGTGCCACACTCGGGGCAGAACCCGTGCGCGCGCTTGGTCCCGCTTTCTGCGGTCTTGATGTAGATCTTCGGCGTTCCGCTCTTCAGCACGAACGTGCCGGGCAAGCTCGGCACGTCGCGCGATCGCGGCGACTGCCGCCAGCGCTGTAAGTTCTGACTGTCGCCCCGATCACTCGCAGGCCCCCACGCGGAGCGCGCGGGCGAACGTTTCCCACGGGAAAAGATCCGCGGGTTTCTTTACAAACTTAACGCCCGTGTTATGCTTAAGGTTAAGCGATTGACGCGGCTCTAGCGTGCTGGTCGAAGGCCTTCGAGAGCTCTTCAGCGGTGTTCTGGCGGCCTCCTTGGGCGCGATCGGCAGCCTCACTCGCGCCAATCGAGTGCAACGAAATGCAACAAAGGAGGAAAAGCCAATGAGGACCGCCGCGTTTACGCTATTGCTCGCGGTGCCGGCTCACACTAACCGGCTGTGGCACTGTCGGAGTGACGATACTTACTCCACGAAAGCTGGAAGCAGAGTACCTTTGCTGCGGCGCAAGTTCTGGATCTCTGTGATGTGTCTGGCGCCGCTCTTTGTCGGCTTCGCATCGATCCCGGCCGTTGCGCAGGCGGTCTCGGTGATCTGTTCCGGTGCCAGCCCAACGCCCTTCTGCAGTGCTGTGGCAGGGTCCCGGACCGAGGGATGGATACCGCAAACTCGCTCGGAAACAATGGGACAGCACGGCATTGTAGCCACCAGCACATCCTTGGGCGCTCAAGCTGGGCTGCGGGTCCTCCAGGAGGGTGGTAATGCCGTCGACGCAGCCGTAGCAATGGCGTCGACCCTCGGCGTCGTAGAACCCTTTGATGTCGGCCCAGGAGCCGACTTGTTCCCTCTCATCTACATAGCCAAAACCAATACGGTTTACCAACTCACGGACGGCGGCGTGGCCCCCACCGGCGCAACGCTCCAGCACTATAACAGTCTAGGGTATTTTTGGAATCCCGCGAACTGGGGTCCCGGCTCAGGGATGCCGCCTGGGATCCTGGCCTCTACCGTCCCTGCGGCGATCTGGGGCTGGGATGAGGTGGTTCGGAAGTTCGGTAACCTGACTCTCAAGGAGGATTTGCAAACAGCCATCGGCTTGGCTGAAAATGGCTTCCCGATTCAGGAGGTTGACGCGTCAAGCTGGCACTTGCCCAATGCCGTCTCCTGCCATCCGGCAAACGCCGCCAACCCGAATGGGTACTGCGACTCGCCGGATCCCGACTCGGTAGCGGTCTGGTACCCGAACGGCGTCCCACCGGTGGCGGGCCAGATTTTCAAGAATCCCGACATGGCGACGACGTTGAGCCTGGTGGCACAGTACGGCCGTGATGTCTTCTACAAGGGACCGATCGCCCAGGCGATCGTAGCCAAGTCGACTAAGCTTGGCGGCACGATGACCTTGCAAGACCTGGCCAATTACCACGGTGAATGGGTGACCCCGGCCCAAGGCACCTATGAAGGCTTCGATATCTACGAAACGACGGCGCCTTCGCAATCCTGGGGGGTCATTGAAGAACTGAACATCCTCGAGCAGTGTGTACCCACATGGTATCCGGGCCAGACCTTGGCAACCCTCGGACCTACAAGCGCCTTGTTTTGGCACGCAGAGCTCTTAGCCAAGACGTTGGCATACGATGATCTTTATGCTTACAATGCCGACCCGGACTTCGTGAGCGTGCCCCTGAACACTCTGCTTTCGAAGTCCTATGCTGCCGGGCTGTGCGGCAAGGTCAACCCGAACGCGGCGTACACTCCTATTCCTGGCGGCAACATCGATCCACCCCGGGCGTACACC
>JAFAHH010000088.1 GCA_019237355.1 Acetobacteraceae bacterium
GCAAAGAGATATGCTTTGATCGCCCGCACGTCGTCATCTGTGATTTTGGTAAAGCTCGGATAGGGGAATACCGGAAAATAATTTGAACCATCGGGCCTCACGCCTTCGCGCAACGCCCGCAGAAATTGAGCCTCGCTCCACCTCCCGATGCCGGTATCCCGATCGGGAGTGATGTTCGGAGCATAGAACGTCCCGAACGGAGTTGTGAGGGCGCGTCCTCCTGCATAAGGCTGGCCGCCTTGTTTGCTGTCCGTATGGCAGTCAGCGCAGCCGGCCGCCCTCGTGAGGTACGCACCGTGCGCGATCAGGTCCGGATCGCCGGCGCTGGCGGGGCTTAAGGCGCCGAGGGCGAGCAGAACCCCTGCCGCTCCTACCCTGCTACTTTTCGATCTTCTCGCGGAAAGTGGTATGGCAGCCGCCGCAGCCGTTCTTGCCGAGATCGCTGAAAGCTGGCTCGATTTTTGTCTTGTCCCCACTGTTCACCGCGACGAGGAGCGTATCTGCCTTGGCCGCGGCGGTCTTCTGCGCGTCGAGGAACTTGTTCCAATCGATCCAGATCTCGGGCTTGGCCTCATAGTCGCCGTCTGGGCTCCGCCCTGCCGTTCCCGGCGGGAAGAGTTCCGGGATCTTTTTTGTCGTCTGCGTGAGATTGAGGGCGCTCGACTTGGCTTTTTCCAGTTCCGCTTTGCCGTCGAGATAGGATTTGATGTTCTGAAGGTCGGAGCCCTGCTCCTTCATCGTCGCTTGACGGTTCTTCAGCACGGTTTCCTTGTCCTGCGCAGGCGCCGCTCCGTTTATGGCGGCCAAGACGATGCTCAGTGCCGCCCCGACGACCAGCGATTTCGTGAGTGGTACCATTTTGCCTCCCTGCCCGATCCGGCTGGGTTCAGTTCAGCGCGGATCCGATACAGACTAGCCTTGTGTCGCGGCGCGGCAATGGCCGCTCCGGCCGGCTCACCATTAAGTGATCGGGATTTCGATATGCTTTTTGAAACCGGGGCGCTCGCGCATCCGGTCGTGCCAAGCCTTCAGGCGGGGCAGTGGGGGCCGCTCGATCGGGAAGGCGTACCAGCGATAGATGAGGGTGCCGAGCGTGATCTCGGCGAGGCTCAGCTCCTGACCGGCGAGATAGGGACTGCCGTCCAGCGCATCCTCTGCAATCGTCCAGGCGGCGAGCGCCTGTCGCCGCGCCGCCTCGATCGCGCCTTGGTCGCGATGCTCCGGCCTCGTGCGGATCAGCCCGAACAGCAATGAACCCATCGGCGGGCCGATGCTGGCGAGCTGCCAATCCATCCAACGTTCGACATTCGTGCGGGCGGCCGTGTCAGTGGGATAAAGCCGCTCGCCGCCGCGCGTCGTGCACAGGTAGCGGCAGATCGTGTTCGATTCCCAGATGATCAGGTCGCCGTCCTTGATCGTCGGAACGCGGCCGTTCGGGTTCATGGCGAGATATTCTGGATCGCTATTGCCGCCAAACGGCCCGCCCAGATCGACCCGATCATAGTCGATCCCGAGCTCAGCGCAGCACCAGAGCACCTTTTGCACGTTGGACGAGGTCGTCCGCCCCCAGATCTTCAGCATCCCACTTACCTCCCGATCGGATCTGTAACTATGGAGACTCAGATCGCTATCCGGCGCAACCACTACACGCTCCGAGGATTTTTGCTGATCTTCTCGGAAGGCGCACCCGTTGTGAGGAGCCCTGGTGTCGCGTAATTTTCGCGGGCAAGTTACCCGGGCGGCGGCATTTTCGGGAAGCGCTGGCGTTCGCCGCCGAGCTGGACCCAAGACTGGGCGCTGTCGCAGTAGATCTCCATAGCCGGCTTGATCCAGCTCGCATCGTCAAGCGTACCGGCCATAATCATTGTGATGTCCGGCATGACCTCCGCCTCGTCGACGAGCGCCGATCCGCATTCCGGGCAGAAGCGGCGGTAGGTTGCTTTGCCGCTGTCACCGCGACCAGCGAACATTTGTAACGTGCCCTGCACGCTGAGCGCCGGCGTCGGGATGGCTACGACGACGGAAAAGGCGGTCCCGGTACCCTTCTGACAATTCTTGCAGTGGCAGACGCCGACGAAGGCCGGTTCCGCATCGGCCGAATAGCGCACCTTGCCGCACAGGCAGCCACCCTCGATTTTCATATCGTCCTCCCGGTTCCCAGACTGGTCGAGAAGGATGACGCAATACGCGGTGGTGTGCTAGCGTCGCTTTTGCGATG
>JAFAHH010000314.1 GCA_019237355.1 Acetobacteraceae bacterium
CGGGTTATGAGCAGCCTTGTGCGCAACCTACACGACTTCGTACGCGATGTAGAGCCGACCTTCACCGAGTGGCGAGTCGCAATCGAGTTCCTGACGCGCACGGGCCAGATGTGCGGCGAGACCCGGCAGGAGTTCATCCTGCTCTCCGATACGCTCGGGGTTTCGATGCTGGTGGATGCGATTAACCACCGAATGCCATCCGGCGCTACCGAAACGACCGTGCTCGGCCCGTTCTACGTTCGGAACCCGCCCGAGCTGCCGAACGGCGCCGATGTGTCCCGCGGTATGCCCGGGGAGCCCCTTTACGTCGAGGGCACGGTCTCCTCGGCCAGCGGTGACCGGCTTGCCGGCGCGGTCGTCGACATTTGGCACTCCGACAAGGACGGGTTCTACGAAGTGCAGATCGGCGGGATGGAGCACCCGTTTGGGCGCGCCCGGTTCCGAACGGACGTAGAGGGCCGGTTCCGGTTCTGGACGATTCAGCCGGCCTTCTACCCGATCCCAGACGATGGCCCGGTCGGCGATATGCTCAACGCAACGAACCGCCACCCCTATCGTCCGGCGCACGTCCACTTCATGATTTCAGCGCCAGGCTACGAGACGCTCGTGACGCATATCTTCGTGGATGGTGATCCCTATCTCGGCAGCGACGCCGTATTCGGGGTCAAGCAATCGCTGATCCACGAGTTCAAGGAACAGCGGCCGGGCACCACCGCGCCGGACGGGCGCCGCATGGACACGGCTTGGCGCCATCTCTCTTACGATTTCGGCCTCAAACCGGAGGCATCCCCGGTCGCCCGCGCCGCGGCCGATTGATTCCCAAAACCCAGGAAGCATTTGGAGGAAGCAATCACCATGATCGAAACGGACGTTCTGATCGTCGGCAGCGGGCCTGCCGGCTCCGCCGCAGGTCTCGCGCTCAGCACCTACGGCGTACCCAATGTGATCGTCAACAAGTATCGCTGGCAGGCGAACACGCCGCGGGCGCACATTACCAACCAGCGGTTAGGCCGGTCCCTGACCCACCTTATCGACACGATCACGGGCCTAAATGAGCGGGGCATTGGCTTCAAGTCGATCACCGAGGCAATCGACACGACAACCTCCGGCGGCAAACTCATCTTTCACATCTTCGGCGCGCTGGCAGAATTTGAGCGGGACATCATCCGGGAGCGCACCAACGCCGGCCTGACGGCTGCTCGAGCCCGCGGGAAACGAGGCGGCAGGCCAAAACTTACCCCAACCGCCCGTAAGGTGGCACTAGCAAGAGCGCTCTATGCCGATAAGACCAATACCATCCCGGAGATCTGCAAAACCCTGAATATCTCCCGGGCGACGCTGTATCGGTATCTGGGCAAGTCCGCTTGAGGCCGGCCCCGCATTTCTCAGAAGACGCAAGGTGCACCGAGACAAGCGTGTCGCCTGCCTCGATTTGGTTAAACCCTGTCCGTCAAAACTCAATAGGAGAAGCGGATGCTGACGGGCTGGCTCGATCTCCCGCCCTGGGCAATCGCAGTGACGCTGGTCGCCTTCTATGGGCTGACCGCAACCTTGTTGCACCTGGTGTCATTTCGTTGGCCGACGCGCCGCTATCTGGCGAGTCTGCAGGGGATGGTCACGCCATTCTTCGTTACGTCTTGGTGCGGCGGCGTCCCGGCACACGGGTGCCGCTGCCGGCCCCGCCCGCCCTGCAGGCTGCCCTGATCGACGCGGTGCAGCAGATCAGCGCGGCGCGCAGTTCCCGGCTGCCGGCGGCACTCGAGCTTGCTTGGAATTCGCAAATCCGGAGCTTGCTCGAACCGGAATGAGGTTCACTCGCCGGTTCTATCTGTCAGGCACCTCAAATCTAGACACCGCAGTGCATAGTGCCGCGATTAAACCTAAATCCGGGAGTTGCGCCTGAATGTGGCCCGAATTTTTGGCGGGTTTGCAATCGTGGCGAGCAATTCAGGCCGGCTCAAGGCGTGCTGGCGGGACCAGCTGGCGACCTTTGAGGAACCGGCGGAGCGCCTCGCTGAGAATGTGATACCAGCGCTGCACCGGATCCAACTGCTCCGCTTT
>JAFAHH010000375.1 GCA_019237355.1 Acetobacteraceae bacterium
CAGGGCGTGGATGACGGCCCGGAGCCTGTACCCGGGCTTGTCCCGGTCAGCCGCCAGACGGGTGGGGCCGCCTGTGCCGACCAGTCAAGACTTCGGGCGCTTACAGCAGACCGCAGGTAGGTTAAGACAGGGCGACGGCGCGCCTTCCGCGTCATGGCCGGCGCAGGCCGGCCATCCACGCCTTGCGGTGCCGATATCAGCAGAAGGCGTGGATGGCGGCCCTTCGGGCGCCATGACGATAAGGCAATAACTGCGCGTCCCAACCAACCTGCGGTTTGCTGTAACCCGCGTCTACTTTGAAAGCCGTAGTCTGGCAATTCGGACCTGAGGCGCCGCGAACCGGTACACTCCCTGGCTGCGGGCCGAGATAACCATGGTTCTCAAAATAGACGCGGTTTAGTTTTTCACTGCCTTGGGCAGGTCCATTATGGCAATCTGCGGTGTTCAAAGGCATGTGCTGTTCAGCAGATTCCTCGCTACCCGGAGGGTGTTGCAGTCAAGGTCGTCATCAAACCAGGCGGCAATCGGTGCGATCAGTTCATGAGCGGCGGCAAGTTTGCCCTCTCCCATCCACAATCGCCCGAGGCTAACCGCGGCTTGAAGCTCGAACAGCTTCACAGCCTGGCTACGGGCGATATCGATGGCGCGCATGAAAGCAGCTTCTGCTGCGGCCATGTCATACGGCTGACACTTAAGTAACATTTCGCCGCGAGTTCGGTGGAGCTCGGAATGAAACCAGCGCTGCCCGGTCCGCTCAATGGTCGCAAGTTCTTCATCAAGGGCAGCGAGTGCGACGTCAGGGCGTCCGTTCTCGGCTTCCGCCTCGGCCAACAGCGTTGCCATCAGCGGCATGAAAGTCCCCAGGTACTGCGAACGCATGAGCACCAGGCCTTCGTGCATTTCGGCTATACCGGCCTCGCGCTCCTCGGCGCCTGACCGCACCCAACCTTCAATGAAGGTCCCAAATGCAATCCAAACCGCTATCCCGTACTTGTGGGCAGGACCGAGGAGGGCTTCAACATACAGTGCGGCCCGTAGGCGATCGCGCCGGAGCGTCTCAAAGGTTGCGGCATGGCCATACCCGTATGTGATTATTGAAACATTTTTTGTTTTTAACGCGTAAGATATTGCTTCCTCGACAAGCGAGCTTGCGCGCTCGAGGAGACCGAGCGGCCACAGCACCAGAGCGAGATAAGTCATCGCTGGGGTAACCACATCCTGTCCGAAGCGAGACATGGCTTCGAAATCTCGTACGGCGCGGTAGACTCCCAAAGCTTGTTCGAGGTTTCTTCGCGCCTCTCCGAAGCCGCCCCCAAACCAATGGGTCATGCCGCAAATCCGATAAGCCATTGCGGCTTCCGGTGATCCTGGCCTGCTCTCCACATCGCGCAGGAAAGCCGCGGCCGTTTCTTGCATCGATGTCAGATCGCCGCGCAGGAAGCTTCCGCTCCATAGTCCATAATAGGCGGGAAAGCGCTCCGATATGTCGTCGACCATGATCGCAAGGTTGCGGGCGGCAACGAAAGCGGCCTGCGTTTCCGGCACCCCGAAGCCTTGCGCGATTCTTAGCGCGTTTCCGTACGTAACTTGCAGCCGCAAACGCGAGCGCCTTTGCTCAGGCCCATCCGCCAATCCTTCGGCCAATCGCAGAGCCGCTTCGAGATGCGTGATTGCCTCTGCAAAAGCGGAACGACGCATGGCCAACTCGCCAGCCTTGCCCCACCATTCTATCGCTGCCGCAGCGAGACCGCCTTGTGTGAAATGATAGGCAACGAGTTCTGGTTCTTTATGCGCCCAGTCCGGAATCTGATCTCGTATGACCTCCGCGATCCGCCGATGGAAATGCTGGCGTTGTGCTTTGAGAAGACTCTCATAGGCAACCTCCTGCACCAGGGCGTGCTTGAAGGTATAGGCTGCGTCCGGTGGAAGCCCGCGACGGAAGGTCAACCCAGCTGTAACAAGTTCATCGATTCCCTTGCTGAGCTGTATCTCTGGAAGCCCCGCGACAGCGGCCAGAAGGCTGTAGGCAAATTTTCTGCCTATGACGGCGCCAATTTGGGCTACCTGCTTTGCCGCCGGCAGCCGATCGAGGCGCGCGATGAGTGAGGCCTGCAGCGTTGTGGGAACCGCGAGCGCGGCGTTGGTCTGGTCAAGATCCGGCGCCTCCAGCACGGCTTTGCTGAGTTCTTCGATGAACAGCGGCACGCCGTCAGACTGGGCGACGATCCGGTCCAGTAAGGGTGAGGCCAAGACATTGTCCTTGATGACCTGCGCGGCAAGCGCCATGGCATTCCGGCGATCCAGCCGGTTCAGGTTCATCAGGCTGACACCGGAGCGACCGAACCAGGTTGCCGCGAACTCCGGGCGGAAGGAGACCATCAGAAGCACAGGGAGATCTGGAACCTGCTCGATAACAGCGTCCAGCAGTTCAATCGAGGTCGGATCCGCCCAATGCGCATCCTCGAACAGGATCAGCACCGGCGCCTGACGTGTCAGGTTCACCAGCCGCTGTATCAACGCGGCGAATATCTGCACCTTCCATTGCTGCGCGCTTAGTTCCAGAGGCGGATAGCGCTCGTCCGTCGGGATCGACATCAGTGTCGCAAACAGGGCCAGATGTTCCAGTGCCGGTGTAGACGATGCCAGGAGGGCTTCCAGCTTGGTGAGACGGTCCTCCGCGGTATCGCCGCGCGCAAACCCAGCTTCCTGCTCCCAACGTGCGATGACGGGATAAAGCGGGCTGTCTTGGTGATGCGGCGAGCAAAAGTATCGCAGATTGACGTGCTGTTCGCCAGTCAGTCGCCCCTCCAGTTCCGCAAGCAGGCGCGACTTGCCAATGCCGGCCTCACCAGAAAGCAGCACGACCCGTCCCTCGCCGGTCTTCGCCTCCTGCCACCGACGCAGCAACAGGTCCAACTCCTCATTCCTACCGACAAGTGGTGTAAGCCGGGTCTCGTAAACAATTTCAGAGCGGCTTGCTGCGCCGGTGTCCCGCTGTACGCGCCAAGCACTCACCGGCTTGTTGAACCCTTTCAGGGTGAAGGCGCCTAGCTGCTCCAGCTCGAACATGCTGCCGAGTTGCGAGCGGGTCACCTTGCTCACCACGACCGTATCGGGCTGCGCCAAAGCCTGCAGGCGTGCGGCCAGGTTCGGCGTCTCACCCACGGCGGTAACAGTCTGGGCGGCGCCGACGCCGACCAAGTCACCGGTGACAACCAAACCAGTGGCAATCCCGATACGCACCGAAAGCTGCTGGGAGCGGAGTGCCTCGATCACTGCCAGAGCTGCGCGCACCGAACTCTGGGCATGGGCCTCGTCCGGGTTCGGCCAGCCGAAATAGGCCAGCACACCATCGCCAACAAAGCGTGCGATATAACCCTTCTTGCCGGCCACCGCCGCGGCTACGGTGGCCTGATAAGCGGACAGGACGTCACGTAGCTCCTCCGGATCGAGCCTGGTAGAGAGCAGGGTTGAACCAACAATGTCGCAGAATAACACCGTAATCTGCCGCCGCTCTGTCGCGGAGAGTGATGGCCGGCGAGCCTCGATTTCCTGAACCGGAAGTGGGGATGTGGTATTACTGTGAAGTTCGGCGGCTGCCTCCAGCAGGCGCCGGCGGTGGCGGATGGAGCTGACACCGATGTCCTTGAGCTCCTCGCCCGTCAGTGTCGGCAAAACCTCGGCATCAACGTCATTCGCGTGGAATACCGCCTCGTACTGTTCCAGGCCCAGGCTTTTCAGCCACGCGCCGACATCCACCGCCGTTTCCTCCGGACTGGTGATACTTGCGGCAGACTATGCGCGGGGGCTGATTCTGTCGAGGTAAAGAGATGCCGTGAAGTCCTGTAGTTTCAGCCCACTGCGGGGAAACAGATTTGCCTGGGTCGTTAGCCCGGATTTCTCACACTCATCGAAGATCGGAGATTGCATTGCAATTTTGTTTGTGCCGCTAGGTACTTACGGGTTGCGAGCCGCGACAGGCAAGATAGGTTGAAAAACAGACTGTTTTTGCCGCTATCATACCCGACTTGTAACCGGGGCAAAACCCCGGGCGGATTTGGTGTCCACCTACATCGTTCC
>JAFAHH010000872.1 GCA_019237355.1 Acetobacteraceae bacterium
CCGCTCGGCCCGTTTCGGAATCAGGTTTTGTCCAGGGCGTCGCGGGCCGCGTCCTTCGCGCCGCCAACAGTGTTCTGGACCTTCCCTCCTGTCTTCTCGGCTTTGCCTTCGGCCTCGGTCCTGGTATCACCCGTGACCTTGCTGACGCCTTCTTTCACCGCGCCCTTTACCTGGTGTCCAACGCCCTCGACGCGGTCTTTGTCGACCATCGGTTTCCTCCTTCAGGTGTTGCCGTGGGATGAAAACGGCTAAGGTGCCGATGAGTTGCCGACGCTGGCGGCCGAAAGAGGCGGGGCTACCTCCTCCAAGGGCCGGCGCTCTGCAGCAACGCCGAGCGCGGCTTCCACCGCAGCGGCTGCGATCATAAGACCCCCGCCCAGTAAATAGCCCCACAGGATTTGGGTCCTTTCGCCGCTCTCGATCAGCGCGCCAAAGATCGCCGGGCCAGCGATGCCGCCCACCGCTGTGCCAAAGGCGTAAAACAACGAGATGGCGACCGCGCGTATCTCCAAAGGAAAGCTCTCGCCTACAGTTAGGTAAGCCGAGCTCGCCGCAGCGCTCGCGACAAAAAAGATGGCGGTCCAGGCTGCCGTCTGCTGCACCGCCGTAAGCAGGCCAGCCGCGAATAACCATCCGGTAAGCGCCATCAGGATGCCCGAAAGCGCATAGGTAATGGTAATCATCGTGCGCCGCCCGACGGTGTCGAACAATCGGCCGAGCACGAGCGGGCCCAAAAAGTTGCCGATCGCAAAGGGCAGGATAAACAGGCCGACGTTACCCGAGGGAATGTCATAAAAGCGCGTCAACATCAGCGCATAGGTGAACAGCACGGCATTGTAGCAAAAGGCCTGCGCTGCCATTAGGGCAACACCCAGTATGGTGCGCCGGACATATTGCGCGAATAGCGCATGCACGCTGGCCATGAACCAGGAGCGCACATCCGTACGTAGGAGCAGCGGCTTGCCCCTGATTTCGGGCAGCGGCCGGCCGGTCTCACCCGCCACGCGTTGCTCGATCTCCGCGACGACCTGCGCCGCTTCTTCGGGTCTGCCATGCGTCATGAGCCAGCGGGGGCTTTCCGGAATGAATCGCCGCAACAGCAGGATGACGAACCCGATGGCCCCACCGATGACGAATGCCAGGCGCCAGCCAATTTCGGGTGGCAGGAGCCTCGGATCGAGAACCACGACCGCCCCAAGGGCGCCCAAGGCGGCGCCGAGCCAAAAGCTTCCATTCACGACGAGGTCGGTGAATCCCCGCCGCCGGGCCGGGATAAGCTCCTGGATCGTCGCATTGACTGCCGCATATTCCCCGCCGATCCCGGCGCCCGTGAAAAAGCGAAACAGGCCAAAAGACCAGAAATTCCAGGCGAGACCCGAGGCGAGGGTCGCAATCAGGTAAATCAGCACCGTGATGCTGAACAGCTTCTTGCGCCCAAGCCGGTCGGTGAGCCAGCCGAAGAACAGCGCGCCGAGGACGGCGCCGGCCAGATAAGCGCTCGCCGTCAGTCCAACTTGTGCAGTCGAGAGCCGTAAGACCGGGCTTTGGGCTATTGCCGCCGACAGCGACCCAACCAAGGTCACTTCCAGCCCATCCAATATCCAGGTGATGCCCAAAGCACAGATGACAAGCCAATGAAACCGGCACCAGGGCAGCCGGTCGAGCCGGGCGGGAACGTCGGTTGCAATGACGTTCGGTTGCGCCTGGAGCCGGGTCACCAAGGCGGCTCGGAATATTGCGGCGGCAAGGCCCCAGGCGGAAAGCTGTTGGCCGGGCTTAGGGGGGCGTTGCCGCTCCCGCCGCCGGGGGGAGCTGGCGGAATCTGCGGGTCGAGCAAGGGAGTGCCCTCAAACCGGATTCGCCCCGAACTGCAACTGGCAAGCAGGAGCGCTGCCCCCAGCATCAGCCGCTTCAAACGGCGATTCACCCGCGGGGACCGCCGATGCCACCTCCAGTACCGCCGCCGGTGCCACCGCCGGTACCGCCACCACCAAGCGCGGGGGCAGTGTACCGGCCGATATTGCCGAATAGCTGCTGCAGGATCGAGGCCTCGCTGCCCGGCGACGGCGTGGCCCGGGCAACCATCGAGACTGGAACAGCGTCATCTTGGTTGAACCGCCTGATGCCTTGCAGCACGCCTTGGTCGTTGAAGGTGAGCACGACGACGTTTTGCCGCAGCACGGCTGGCGCGCGGGCGATGCGTTGCTGGGTGACCTGGCCGATATAGATCCAAGTATTGTCGTCGAAGCTGGCCTTCGTTGTGGGCGATCCCAGGATATTAGTGGCGTCAGCGCGGGTTGAGGTGCCCGGCTTCAGTTCTTTCAGCAGATCGAGGTCCACCCGATTGCCCCGGAATTGGGGCGGCGCTTCGAAAACACTGCACCCGGCCAACAACAGCGCTAGCGACACGCCAAGCACGGGGCGGGAAAACCAGAACAGTGCAGCCATAAGCAATCGTACCGATTCGGTTAGGAGCGTATGTGGCCCTCTCATGACCGCGCCAACATGTCAACGCGCATGCCTAATCGGCTTTGCGGAGTATCCGCTGTGGCCGCCCGAATTTGACGGCAGCCGAAGTTGCTCCATAAGCCGGAGGATGGCTTTATCAGGCTTCCGGCGGCGACATCGCCACGAGCGGACCGGTTTTGTCCTCTACGCGGCTGCCGTCCAGGCCGCGCGCGATCCGTGGTTTTACCGAACGCTTGGTGTCCCGGACACGCTGGACGGTCGCTTTGACCTTGTCTGTCTGCATGCCTATCTGTTGATCAGCCGGCTGGCGGCGCAGCCTAGCCCTGGCCCGGCTCTGGCGCAGGCGGTGTTTGACGCCATGTTTTCCGATATGGATGTGAACCTCCGTGAGATGGGCGTCGGCGATCTTTCGGTCGGCAGGCGCGTTCGCACGATGTGGGAGGCATTCCATGGCCGGGCGGCGGCCTACGGAGGGGCCATGAGCGACCCCGTCGCGCTTACCGCGGCAATTGCGCGCAATGTGTGGCGCGGCGCTAGGCCCCCGTCCGGCTCCGCTGCGGCTCTCGCCCGGCTGTTGCGGGCGCAAGATGCTCATCTAGCCGCCCAAATCGCCGGCAACTGGGAGCGCGTTATGGCGGGAGAGGCAGGGTTCCTTGCAGCCCAAGAGGCATCAAAACCCGACCCGGCCGCCCAATCTGATAGTTCCTGATCTCTTGGCAAAGCCCGGAGCCGTGAGGAGAATGCACAATGACCCCCGAACTGCACAGGCCCGTGCCGGCGGACCAGATCGCCTCGCAAGGCGAAGAGATCATCGTCGAGGCAAGTGCCGCCGAGTGCGCCGCACTCGCGCTGCGCTTCGGTTTGCCGGAGGTGGTCTCGCTGCGATGCCGGTTCCGGTTGAGCCCAGCGTCCGGCGGGGCGGTCGCGGCGCTTGGCCATTTGCGAGCCCGTGTGGTGCAGGTTTGCGTCGTGACCCTCGAGCCGTTCGAAGCCCTGGTCGAGGAGCGTTTCAGTGTTCGTTTCGTTCCGGAGGGAACCGAGACCGACCTAATCGACCCCGAGGCCGAAGATGAGATCCCCTACGCCAATGGTATTCTCGATCTGGGCGAAGCCTCGGCCGAGCAACTGGCCTTGGCGCTCGACCCGTATCCCCGCAAGTCCCCGGACAGTTTACCCTCGGGGGAGGGCGAGCATGCTCCACACACCACAAGGCCGTTTGCACAATTATCCGAGCGGCTGCGGCGCCATTGACGCCGGTTTTCGCATGGCTGAACCTCCCGCCCGGCTGCGCCGCGATCTGCGCCCCGATCTGCGCCGCGTCTTGCCCGGCGGCTTACCCTCTGTTAAACGGCCCGGCTCGCATAGCCAATTCGTGACCACTCCCGTGCGCCGCTCGGGAGTCACAGAGACCGGAGGGGCGCAGTCCCATGGCCGTACCCAAGCGAAAAACCTCGCCCAGCCGGCGAGGCATGCGCCGCAGCCACGAGGCGTTGCGGACCGAAGCACATGCCGAATGCCCGAATTGCGGCGAGCTGAAGCGGCCCCACCATGTTTGCGGGCATTGCGGGTATTACGATGGGCGCGAGGTGGTGGCAGCCGGAAAGGCGCTGAAAGGCGCCGTCCGGCTCTGAACGCGGCGCCCGGCCAGACGGGCAGGCCGTTGTGAGCGAATCGACTCCATCGCCGGGCTTTCACCTTGCCATCGATGCGATGGGCGGCGATCGCGCGCCGCAAATCGTGGTTCAAGGGCTCGAGATCGCGGCCGAACGTCATCCTGAGGCTCGATTTCTGGTTATCGGTAACGAAACCGAACTTAGGATGCTTTTTCAGAGCTCGAAGCATGCCGCCGCATGCACGGTTCGCCACACCCCAGATGTGATTGGAAATGATATGAAGGTCGCGGCCGCCTTGCGGATGCGAAACGCATCGATGCGGCTGGCCATTGAGTCGGTTGCGGAGGGCGAAGCTGCAGGCGTGGTCTCGGCGGGTAATAGCGGCGCCCTGCTTGCGCTCGCGAAAGTGGTGCTGAAGACCTTGCCTGGCATCGATCGCCCCGCGATGGCAGCGGTGACACCTTCAGCCCGCGGTGACCTCGTCATGCTCGATCTCGGGGCAAATGTGTATTGCGACGCCCGGAACCTGGTTGAATTCGCGGTGATGGGCGATGTGTTCGCACGCTCGGTTTTAGGGCTAACCGCGCCCACGATCGGCCTGCTCAACGTCGGATCCGAGGAGCAGAAGGGCGACGACCGCATCCGGGAAGCCGCGGAAATCATTCGCGATAGCCATATCGGGCCGCAATTCTACGGATTTATCGAAGGCCATGATATCGGCGCCGGTACCACCGACGTGGTCGTCACCGACGGTTTTACCGGGAATGTGGCGCTCAAAACCGGGGAGGGAGCGCTGAAGCTGATCGGTGACTTATTGCGGCAGGTCTTTACGAGCAGCCTTTCTGGGCGGCTGGCCTATATGCTGGCGAAACCTGGCCTCGACCGCCTGAAGGAGTGGATCGATCCCCGGCGGTATAATGGCGCTGTGCTGGTCGGGCTGAATGGGGTTGTGGTAAAGTCGCACGGCGGGACCGACGCCCAAGGCTTTGCCCATGCCGTCGACGTCGCGATGGACATGGTGGTCCATCGCTTCAACGAAAGAATTCGCGAGGGTTTGGGGCGGATCGTGGCGGCTGGCGCTTTACCGAAGGATCAGGGCAAGAGCGGCGGTCCGCGACTCGCCGCGGCCCGGTAAAGAGACCAACAGCAGGTCGTCATGCATCGTTCCGTCATCGCCGGCACCGGCGCCTACTTGCCCGAGCGCGTGGTTACCAACGACGAATTGGCCAAGCGCATCGAAACTTCGGATGCCTGGATAAGAGAGCGGACCGGCATTCGCCAGCGGCACCTGGCCGGGCCGCATGAGACCGCGGCGATGATGGGCGCGGCGGCTTCGGCGGCCGCACTGAAGGACGCCGCCGCGACTACGCGCGATGTGGATGCAATCCTGCTTGCCACCAGTACCCCTGATCAGGCCTTTCCAGCGACGGCCGTGCGGGTGCAGGCGGAATTGGGCGTGTTGCACGGGTTCGCTTTTGATATCTCTGCCGCCTGCGCTGGGTTCGTCTATGCGCTTTCGGTCGGGGACAGCCTCATTCGTACCGGCCAGGCCCGGGGCGTTCTGGTCATCGGCAGCGAGGTCTATTCGCGTATTCTCAACTGGCGGGACCGAACCACGTGCGTGCTTTTCGGGGACGGTGCGGGTGCTGTGTTCCTAAGGGCCGAGGAGAGCCGGGAACGCGGCATTCTGTCGACCCATCTCCATGCGAATGGCGGGCTGGGCGATATTCTCTACGTGGATGGGTCCGTGGGCCAGCCGGACCGGCCGGGGCACTTGGTCATGAACGGCAAAGAGGTGTTCCGGCACGCGGTGACCCGCCTGGCCGAAGCGGTCGATGAGGCGCTGGCCGCCAATGGGCTTTCGCGAACCGACCTGGATTGGCTGGTCCCGCATCAGGCAAATATGCGGATCATCGATTCGGTTGGGCGCAGGCTGGGCTTGCCGCCGGACCGGGTGATTGTGACTGTCGATCGCCATGCCAACACATCGGCTGCATCGGTCCCGCTCGCCCTGGCCGAGGCGAGGCAGGATGGCCGCATCCGCAAGGGGGATCTTGTGCTGCTCGAGGCGCTTGGCGGGGGCCTGACCTGGGGATCCACGCTCGTCAGGATGTGACACCGACCTTGCGGGGCCCGGACGGCTTGGAATTGGTCACGGTCCTCTTGTGCGAAGTGAGCGCTACAAAACCAGCCCTAAGCGCAGGCATCCCGCAGCGCTTGATGACCCGGCGACCCCTTCTTCGACCTGAAGTCAGGCTCTCGAGGGGGGAGGGCGGTCCCGGGTACCACGTGCAAGAATTGGCATCCCCACACCTACCCCTTGCACACAAACCCGTGATGTGCTGACATCACGCAGTCGTGAGTTAAAGGTGGGACGTGGAACTCGCTCTCAATACCTCAGTCCTGAATAGGGTCGTCCTGATCGTCGAGCAGATCACCTATACTGAAGAGTTCGGGATTACCTCGGCAACCCGGCTCGCGGAGGACCTGCATCTTGGTAGGTTCGGCCGGGCGAAACTCGCTCTTTCCCTTGAAGAAGTGTTCGAGATTGAACTCCCGGACGAGGCGCTGAAGCGGTTCTCGACCATTGGGGACATCGTTGAATATCTGAACAGATATTACTTGCAGGATGTCGAATTCCCCACGTGCATCGGGACTTATCTCGCTCCTCCTTCGGAGTTTCTCAGGTCATCGGGCCACTGATAGACCGCACCAGCTGGCGCGTTGATGTCCACCTCGGTAATCCCGGGACGGATGGTCGCGGGTGAGGCACGGGTGAGGTAGTATGACCGAGGCCTCCCCCGCTCGCGCCGATGTGATCTCCTAGATACCGAACGGCATGTAAGCCATTTCATCGGCTATCGAGCAATCGACAACAAGCGCGCGACGCGTCACCGTGCCGCGGCTAGAGCATGTTTGTTTAACGCGGAAACAAACATGCTCTAGCGAGTCTGTTTGAGAGCACGATTCACGCTTTCCGGGCGTTTCCGCCTCAAGCGATCGTGCTCTAACACGCTGGGCTAAGCGTATTGCCTTCGCTGTCCCGAAAGGTACCCGGTTGAGTCCATCACTCGCGATAATCGCTTCCTGGCCCATCGCCGGAAGCGCCGCGACCGTCTATTTGTTCTCCCGAGATGCGGCGCATAGTCTTCGATTGTTCACGAAGCGAGATCCTGGCCGATGACAAGCTCATGAAGGTTTTCCGCAAGGATGAGGTGACCATTTTTGAGATGATCAAATACCTTGCCCAGCACTTAACGTAAGCCCTTCCACCGCAGAAGCACGTTGCCAACAGGTCGCTGCCCGATTGAGTTCGATAATCTGACTGACCGGTAGCAGGTCCGATAGCGAAGCGGCCGGAGGAACCGGCAGCGATGAGGCCCGCCACCGCGCGAGGATGCAGAAGGTGAGCGTGCCGAACAACGCGTTAATCCCCGTCTGGGTTCAGCAATATGACTCTCGCAACGTGCCATGTCGGCAGTACAATCTCGACGAACTCGGCCACTCAAAGCCATTCAGTAGGCTTACAATTTTTATTCGCATGTTGTGCAACACGGCAAGCGTTTGCCCGTTAACTAAAGCATCGTTCTGAATACACATCCGGCGCACGCGAGATGATCGTGTGCATCAGCTGACACAAAGAGTGGAGATTCATTATGGCAGATGCAGGGAAGCCAGAAAGGATACTGCTGAGACTGCTCGGCAGACCCTGCAAGAGCGCTCGCATCCCGTGGCCAGGCGTTGCAGCCGGAGCAGCGACATCAAACGTAAATCATACATAGATTCTAGCATGGAACGCTGTACGGCGCAGCATGTTGAAGCTTTCGTTGCTGCGATTTCGAGCCGGCGGCCCAGAAATATAAGATCTGGTTCACGCGCTTCGACGTTGAGGGGACATGATGGTCGAGAGCAACCGACCCGCACATGTGGTTGAGGAAAAGACCGTTCCGGCCGTTGCGGAGATAGCTGTCGTCGGCAAAGAGCCGGATGTTACGGAGACCGTGCGCCTGCACAAGCGGGTGCATGAAGATGAAGAAGTCCTGGACATACCGATCCAGGTCGAAACCATCGAGGTGGAGCGCGTACCCGTTGACCATTGGGTGGATGGGCCAGTGGCCGTGCGCCAGGAGGGTGATACCACGATCTACCCGGTGCTGCGCGAGGTCCTCGTAGTCGAGAAGCGGCTGAAGCTTGTCGAGGAGGTCCGAGTCACGCGCAAGCAGACCACCAACCACGTCCAGGAACGAGTCAGATTGCGTCGCGAGGAGATCACGGTGGAGCGCGACGGA
>JAFAHH010000459.1 GCA_019237355.1 Acetobacteraceae bacterium
TACAATCACCAGCGGATTGAAGAAACTTGGTTACCGGAATGCGGGCACGCTTGAATTCCTGTGGCAAGACGGAGAGTTTGCATTCATTGAGATGAATACGCGCTTGCAGGTTGAGCATCCCGTAACCGAAATGGTGTGCAATGTCGATTTGGTGCGCGAACAGATCCGGCTCGCAGCTGGCCAAGGATTAGGCTACGAGCAATCCGAAATCAATTTCTATGGTCACGCCATCGAATGCCGGGTCACGGCCGAGGACCCTGAAACCTTTATGCCGACGCCTGGTAAGATCACCGCGTACCATGCGCCAGGCGGCCCTGGTGTTCGGGTCGATAGTGCCCTTTATACTGGTTATAAGGTTCCACCCTACTACGACAGCATGGTGGCCAAGCTGATCGCGCATGCTGCAACCCGCCCTGACGCCATCGCCCGGCTACGACGGGCCATCGAAGAGTTCGCCATTGTCGGCATTCAAACCACCTTGCCGCTCCATCGCCGTGTGCTCGAACACCCGGAGTTTCGGGCGGGCCAATATACGATCCACTGGCTTGAGCATTTTGTTGCCGGTGCTAACGCGTGAGGCGTTAGAGCGGAGCGCGATGGCTGGGAACGGCAATGTGCTCGCCGACAAGAGCCATAGCGATTCCCGTGGAGTGCAAATTGCCCTAGCATGCGCCCCGCATGTCCCGTCGCCACGTCGAGATAACTCCAGACCTTATGTTGCGGGCCTATCGCCATGGGTTATTCCCCATGGCGGAAACGCGCCGGGGCGATCGACTCTATTGGCTGGATCCCGAACGACGGGGCATCTTGTCCCTGCATCGTTTCCACTTGCCGCGCCGGCTCGCCCGAACCGTGCTTTCGGGCCGGTTTACGGTCAGCGTCGACCAGGATTTTGCCGGGACAATTGCGGGCTGCGCCGCGGCAGCGCCGGGACGTGAAGATACATGGATCAACCCTCAGATCGAGCGGCTCTTCACGCAGCTCAATCGCATGGGCTACGCCCATTCCATAGAGTCCCGGTATAATGATCAGCTCGTTGGCGGCCTCTATGGGGTTGCTTTGGCGGGCGTGTTCTTCGGCGAGAGCATGTTCAGCTTCGTCCGGGACGCGTCAAAGGTGGCGCTAGTGCATCTGATTGCTCGATTGCGGCTCGGCGGCTATCAATTACTGGATACGCAGTTTGTAACCGCCCATCTAGCCCAATTCGGTGCTGAGGAGATATCGCGCGATCGATACCGTGCTCTGCTTGCCGAGGCGCTTACCGCCGACGCCCAATGGCTACCTGATCCAGATCCGGCTCAATTATCGGCCGAGATCCGTATGATGGCAGAGGCCTCCAGGTACGGTCCCGGGCCTGATCCCACTTCGACCACTCCGGGTGGATACTGCAATCGCTAGGAAAAGACGTTGATGATTCGAGCAAAAGCATCGTGCGCGTCGCTCCTGATTTGTTTGCTCGCAGCAGCGGCGCCGGCCCAGGAACACCCACCGTACCTACCACCTCGGGACGTCGCCATGAATTATCAACGTACGCAAACTGGCAAGTCCGGGTCAAGAGTAGTGCGCGCTTATTATAGCGTGCGCAATCGTAAATTGGGTGTCGAAATTTTGAACGCGCGGACCTACGTAATAATGCTGCTCGATGAGGGTAAGATTCAGACCGTGACGCCGCAATCTCGAAGCTATCTCAAGATGCCATTCGGTTTCAATGGTGTCACGAATATGCTGCCGAATCAACAGATGCAATTTGCCAAGCGCGGAATCGATCAAGTCGCTGGCCTCGCACGTACGGTTTGGGACATGCAAGGTACTCAGATAAGGGGGCAAGCCTGCATCACGGGTGATGGGGTGATCCTCTACGGCGCGGGCGAGGAGGATACCCGCGGCGGCGGCGCGATACGGGCGCGGATGGTGCAATATGGGCCGCAACCCGATTCTTTGTTCACCCCACCTAAAGGCTACAAAATAATTGAAGGTCGCCAGGCACCCTCCGGCGCGACGGGATCAATTCTGGGCGCCGGACCCGATGCGCCCCGGTGAATCAGCCCTGGTGGCAGCCCTAGCCTTTTCGATCTCCACGGCCTTTGCCCAAGAGCGCCCGCTGCTTCTCCCAACGCGCGATGTCGATATTACCTACGATCTTGGGTCTGTCCCAGGCAGCCCTGGCCGGGTACTCCGGCAACGTGTGCGCTGGCTCGCGTCGGACCGAAAAATGCGTATCGATCCGCCCAGCCCAGGGCTGTTTGCGATCATCGATTACAACACCGGCCGTATGATCGTGCTCCGGGCGAGCGACCACTTAGGTCTGGAGAGCCAGTCGGTGGACGACATAATGCCCCGCGCTGGCCGCCCCCTGGCTACTCCAACCTACGTCCGCCGAGGTCAGGATCAACTGGCAGGTTTGTCGTGCACGGATTGGGAAATGCGCGACGGCGGAGGTACTCCCCTATCTCTTTGCATCACATCGGACGGCGTCTTGCTCCGAGTGCGCTCCGGAACGCGCGCGCTTGCGACGGCGATCGCCGTTCATTTCGGCTCCCAGGATGTTGCCGCCTTCCAAATACCGCCGGGCTACCGGGTGCAGCCTGGGCCATAACCGACGCCGTTTTGGCTCTGCTCGCGAGTGCCTGCTGCCGGACGTCGATTAAAGAATGGAACCAGCTGTTACTCGCTTTAGCAGTTTGCTGGAAAACTGAAAAAGCGCAGCTCCCGGTTTGGTGTGGCTAAACTTATGCGATTGTTTGGGGCTGTTCGCGCCTCCCATGTCGGGACTTTTTCATCGTCTACGGCTGCAGTTCGAGTCATCTCGACAGCGTCCTCCTATGACAGCGCAATCGGCTTCGGAATCCGGATCAGGTTGTAACCGATCAGATTGAGCATGAAATCGCTGGCCACCCGGCAAATTCCGCGGTGCTTGGTCCTCCGCATCGTTCCATGCTCTTTACCCCAGTCGGGGATGCACTCGAGCATCGCCGCGCGCGCCTGCGACATTCGGTAGCCCGGGTGCCGCTTGTGCGGCCGTCGAGCACTGCGGCGGCGCTTGCCGGTCTTGGTAACGGCATCGTTGCGGGCTACGTGCGGCGTCACGCCAGCTTCGCGCAATTTGGCGACATGCTCAGCGCAGTCATAAGCCTTGTCCTCAAACTCTTCTGCGCCCCCTCCGCTGGCCTTTCCACCAAGCTCCGCTTGGCGGAACCTTGGGCCAGCTCCGCCCAGGCTTCGATCAGCGTGCCATCCACAGAGAAGTGCTCATCCGAAAGAAGCTGCTTGACCTCTGGAAGGTTTAGCAGGTGGTTCATGTACTTCTGAAAAAACATCGCCGCCTTGCAGCCGCTCCCGGTTCTTGGTGAACGTCGTTGCATCCAAGACCGGGTCATCCGGAGATAAGCCCACGAACCAGCGAAGCAGCAGGTTATACGAGCTGCTCGATCAGCTGTCGCTCCGAGCGGATGCCATAAAACACCTGGAGCAGCAGCGCACTCAGTAGTTGCTCGGGCGGAACTGACGGGCGCCCCCGCTTGCGCAAGGCCGGCCGAAGCTCCAGCTCAGCTGCTTGAGAACCTCCCGGACCAGGTCCCGGATGCGGCGGAGCGGGTGCTGCTCCGGAACCCGGGCTTCCGGCGAGATATAGGAAGACAGCTTGGCCTGATCGATGAACCTGCCGCGCATTGCTTTACTCCGCTATAGGCGGCAGGTTTGAATCATTCCGAATCCGCGCCGGGCAAGAGGTCTTTCAGCAAACTGCTAGATGGAGCATTGCACTGTCGCGGACGTTTGCCATCGAAGAAGCCAGAGCATGTCAGGCTCGCTGTGGCACTCCTCGTGGGCTGTGGATGGCGTTGAGCAAAGGAAAGGAACAAAAATGACACGTGGGTTAGGGGGGCAGTCGCCCGCTAATGTGACGCATCACCTGAACGGAATCGATTTCCCGGCGAAAAAGCAGGACCTGATGAAGCATGCGAAAAGAGCCATGCACCACCGCAAGTTATGGAGAGGATTGAGGCAATGCAGGAAGATACGTATGAAATCATATGGGCGCGCGCGCGTAGTTGACGAGGAGGTACGCGAGCTGGGGCGAGGTCACCGCGGTTGGCAATCTCACGCGTTAGGTGCATCAGCGGACGCCGGAATTCTGATGGCGCGAGGGGCATGTAGGTCGGTCTCAGAGATGATCCGGGCTCTCGTTATTGAACACGATATTTTCAGATGGCGCGTATAACTGCTCGATGACAGCCTTCGGGATGGCATCATGGGAACATTGATGCATACTTGCCATTCGGTCTAAGGACGCGGGCGCACTGCGACCACACCCTCATCAAGTCCTCTAAACCGAACTTTACCCACTTGTTCGACTAAGCACCTGAAATGACTCATTATCCCCTCCCCCAAGTAGTCAGGAGCGGGAGCTTAAATCCGTTGACAACGATTCCCTTGTCGATTCGAATAGGGCCGAGTCTGCCGCTTTCGCGTGCAACATCTACCTTGACTGAACGTGGCAACGGTTGAAGTCTGACAGTGCCTAGGCCGAAGCTGGCGTGTAGTCAGTGATCCCAGGGCAAATGGCCGGGAATTCAATGCCTTGCCTCAAAAAAACAAAAAACCGGCAAAGGTTCGGTCTAAACCGACTTTACTGGGCTTGTTGTGGTCGTCGCTTTGAACGCGTGTCAGCAAAACCGATCCGGTGCTGCTCGAGTGGGCGCGAGAGCATCCGAAATCTCGCCGGAGTCAGCTGGATCATCCCGAAACTTACGCGGTGACGCCCGTGTAGTGGGCTCAGTATCCGGCGCGGCATCTAAAGCCTCCAACAAAGCCCTTGAGCGTGATGGCCTTCCATCTGAAGACATCATGCGCAAGGCACTGGCCGACACGCTATTTGATCAGCGGGAGCACCTCCCGGAACTCCGGCCGGTTCGCGGTGCCGAGCCATTCGAAAATCACCATTTCAGCCGTAACTATATCGGCGCCGGCCTGGGTAAGGCGCGCAACAGCCGCTTCTTTGCTCTCTGGCCGGCGCGACCCGGCCGCATCACGGGCCACGGCGACCCGGTAGCCTGCTTCGAGCAGCCCAAAGGCGGTCTGCAACACGCATACATGCGCCTCGCATCCGGTGAGTACGATGGTTGCCCGATCCGGCGGAAGTGCCGATCGTACATTAGCCGCCCGGCAAGCATCGAATTCGGCTTTGGGGATGACCGCAAGCGGCAGATCCCGTAATGGAGCGACGGTTGGGCCAAGCCGATGCGGTAGTTGCTCGGTTGCCAGTACCGGAACTCCGAGCAGACGCGCGGCCTGGGCTAGGCGCTGCGCTTGCGCAACCACAGCTTGGCCCCCGTCGATTGCCGGGACGAGCCGTTCCTGAAAATCGATG
>JAFAHH010000658.1 GCA_019237355.1 Acetobacteraceae bacterium
ACGGCCACGACAGCTATCCCCGCGCCATCCGCACCGAGCTGGGCAGCAGAGTGCGCCATCGCACTAGCCGATATCTTACGAACAGACTGGAACAAGACCACCGCGGCATCAAGGGCCTATACCGGCCCATGCATGGTTTCAAGTGCCCGAGATCAGCAGCTCGATTCTGTCGAGGACACGATGAGCTGCGCAACTTTCTTCGGCCCCGTTCCCATCACAACCAGCATGTTCCCGCCGATCATCAGAATGCGCCACCTCCGTCGGACGGTCACCGCGTTGGCGGCCTTGGAAGCGGCTTGAGCAGACACACCGTTCGGGTGGCAACCAAATTATACTTGCTGGCACGAGACCTGACAGAACCCCGCCGAGCTGCACGCGATACACCGCATTCCCGTCCGCCCCGCCCATGCGTGGCGGCCTATACCCGGGCACGTTCATGCCGGCCAGACCCGCTGGCGCGAACGCTGACAGAACCCTTTTGAGCGCCATGAAGTCTACGACCTCGTTGCCGCCTTAGCGGTTCCCATCCAGCCTGCCCCGGTGCGGCCGCGTCCAGGACGCTTCGCTCCGCTCGCGCCTAAACGGCCTCAGTAAAATTCGGCGTGCCTCGGGTCATGCGTGTGTTGGGCAAACACGCAAAGAGGGAGGAAATCCATGCTAACACCCTTTTCGCGGGTTGCGGAGCGTAGTAGCACCCCGTCCAGGACATAAAAATGAATGTCTGCACGCCACGCGGGGGCCAAAATGATGAATTCAGGTATCACGAAGCGGCTATCATGCGCAATCACCCTGAGTGCGACAGCGCTCGCCCTCGTAGGAACACCGCCCGCAAAAGCGGCTTTCCTGGTCACCCTCGAACCGCCCGGCATTCAGACGCCCAACGTCGCCTCGATCTGCCCGGGCCGGACCTGTCAAATTGGCACAGAAACGTTCGACTCGCGGCCGACGGGGGCAGGGCAAACCTTTACGACCGACTTCGGCACTCACGGGGTCATCACTGGCACATACAAGAACGTCCAAATTAACCCGGCCGATGTTTTTGGCGGCGCTGACAGGACCGGCAATTACGTGGTGGCTTATCCGGGCTCGGCTTATTCGCTTGATCTGACTACGACGCTGCCCACCGGTATAAATTATTTTGGATACTGGTTGTCTGCGCTCGACGGCGGCAACAGCGTCGCGTTCTACAATGGCGGCACTGAGGTTTATTCCTTTACCGCCACCGATTTCATAAACCTCATCGGCCATTGCCCCAACCCATATTGCGGGAATCCTAACCTGCCGGGCGGGGATTCCACCCAGCCATACGCCTTCGTCAACTTTTTCGATAATGGTGGGACTTTCGACCGCATCATCTTCTCGGAAAATTTTCCAGACGCGGGATATGAGTCGGACAATCACACCGTCCGGTTCGCAATCGGCACATCGGGCACGCCGATCGATGCTGTAGCCGAACCTGGTTCCGCGGCGCTGATAGGCGCAGCCTTACTGAGCCTGGTGGCCGTCTCCCGACGACGTTTATCAGTTCATTGGACCGGGTCGCAGCGCTGCTAGGCGGCTTGTAGGGGTTCGGGGAGTATCGAGGATACCGCCAAGCTGGAAAGGGTCCAGCGGGCTTAGGATCGCCAGAAAGCGGGCCTTTGCCGGACTCGGGCGCAAGCCACATTCTGACACGCCAGCGGTTCACGAGCGTTCGCTGCAGGTGTTCTCGATGCGAACTGGCCCCGGCTCTGGCGGGCCTTTTTGCTTGGCGGAGCAGGCTTGTGCTGGGGCTTCATTGAACGGTGCTGTCGGATGAGCTGAGCTTCGGCGGTACTCCGGGCGATTGTCGGCAACGATTTCAAATGCCGACGCGGCATTTGCGAGGTATTAAAGTAGCCGCAGGGCCAAAGGCAATCTCCGAACCCGGCAATTTGTTAGCTCACGCACCCGCCGGCAGATTGGAGCCAACCAAGGCTCCCTCGCTTCCAAAGCTTCCAAGTGCGCGAGCTGGACTGCCGGGCTAGTTGCTGTGGCTAACATCGCGGTCACGCCCATGCGTTGTGTCGCGTGGTCAGACGTCGCAGCCAGTCGTTGTAAGCTACCGCTCTGCACCATAAGTGCAGTGCTAGGTGCGCCGCAACAACTTGTCACGTATCGACATCATTCGTGATGTCAGCTTCCGAGCTCAAATCCTGGCTTTCACCGCGTCGTGCGTGTGCCACGTGGATGCGGGTGCACCTCACCAGCCTGGATGAGAAAGAGGTCCTCTGGGTAGCGAACGTGCTTTTGCAGATCCGGCGGCATGGCCCCGAACGGCTTGAACAGTTGGGGGAAGATGCGCTGATAGGTGGCCGCGACAGGATCTGCGGGATCTACGGATCGGATCCAGCCAGGCCGTTTCAATCAGCCGCGGCCGCATTCCGGTCTGCCGGGCAAAAAGGCCCGCCAAGGCGGGCCAGTTTGGGAATTGAGGATGAACGCCTGCAGCGAACACGCGTGAACCGCAGGTGCCATCAAGATGCGGCTCGCCCCCGAGTCGGGCCAAAGGCCCTTTCCGCCGTCTCCGCCTTTCCAGCTTGGCCGCTTCCCGGGGGGCACCATGCTCCAGCGGGCAGGCTGTCAGGTGAAATTCGAGCCGGATCAATGCCCGGTAAAAATTTGGCCCGCTGAGAGGTCGCCAGCGGGCCAGTCAGGGAAAATGATCCGGCCCCTAGATTACATCCTATGATTGCGTGGTTGAAGCAGCGGACACCCCAGGGCGATCACAAGGCGGAGCGGTGGAGGATGCTGACGAGATTGGCCCGCCCCATGTTCTCGCGCTGGCTCGGCACCATGGGAAGCATCAGGAAGAATTCGGCGCGCGGCTCGCCAGGCAGCCCGCAGGCATTGTCACCTTAACCGCTGCGGGACATACTTGGGCCAAGCACGATCTGTACCCGGACCGATCAGGCCGCCATCCGCGCACACGTCTCCTGACGCCAGGCCTTGAAGGCATCGGCCGGAGCGCCCGGTAGTCGCCGGCCGCCATGCGATGCCGCCGCGGGCGAAAATGACCGTAGATGAAAGAGTGCGCCAACAGAAATCGTTGAGCCTGCCGCCCAGACTTGAATCGTTGCATCTGTCGCTCCCGGCGTCGCGTCGGCTG
>JAFAHH010000667.1 GCA_019237355.1 Acetobacteraceae bacterium
ACGAACAGCCGGTTCATCAAACCGGCGGTCTCGGGGTCCTCGAACGATTCATGGGCCATGACATGGCACCAATGACAGGCGGCGTAGCCGATCGAGAGGAGAATCGGGCGATCCAAGGCTTTCGCCTCGGCGAGCGCCGCGGGGCCCCATGGGCGCCAGTGAACCGGGTTGTCCGCATGCTGCAAGAGGTAGGGCGACGTCTCGTAGCGGAGCAGATTTGCCGACTCGGCCATGCTCTCGTCCTTGCGCGATCTGCGCGCGAGTGGGATAGGCTCTGAAGAGATAGGGCCTGTGAGGTCCAACTGCGAGCCGAGAAGGTTTTAACGGATGGGCGAGCGTAGGCCCGGCGATCCTCCGCTCTATTACGATACGCACGTGT
Source organism: Acetobacteraceae bacterium (assembly GCA_019237355.1). GTDB lineage: Bacteria > Pseudomonadota > Alphaproteobacteria > Acetobacterales > Acetobacteraceae > JAFAHH01. The sequence continues at coordinate 380 of JAFAHH010000667.1, forward strand.
TTGTTTGCTGCAACCGGCGCCCCGCGGGACATCCCCGCGGAAGCTGCGCTGAGAAGGGATCTGAGGCATTACGGGATTACATGAAAGCCCGGGCCAAGGCGCTCGGGCTTCCCCGCGTGCGTATCAACCAGGCAGGGTGCCTCGACCGCTGCGAGCTCGGCCCGTGCGTGGTGATTTATCCCGAGGGGGTTTGGTACCGGGTCGGTTCGCGGCAGGATGTAGACACAGTGCTCGAGAAACACGTTCGCGATGGAGGTCGCGCGAGTGCGCTGATCTTACCAGGTGACGTTGGCTAGCGAGGATACGATTTTTGCTTTGGCGACCGGAGCTGCCCGATCCGCTGTTGCCGTCATGCGGGTGAGTGGCCCGGCCAGTGGCGCTATACTGGAATCTTTGTGTGGTAAGCGCCCAGAACCCCGGCGGGCTACCCTGCGCCGGCTCCGCAATCGGGCGGGTGAGCCACTCGACCTCGCATTGGTTCTCTGGATGCCGGGTCCGGGCAGCTACACAGGAGAGGATTGCGCCGAGTTCTCTCTCCACGGGGGCCGTGCGGTCGTGGAAGGAGTGGCCGATGCCCTCGTCGAAGCCGGGGCACGACCCGCTGAACCGGGCGAGTTTACGAAGCGGGCGTTCCTGAATGGGCGCATGGATTTGCTCGAGGCGGAGGCGGTTAGCGACCTAATCGGGGCAGAGACGGCTGCACAGCGAGCTCAGGCGTTGCGACAGTTGGACGGGGTTCTTGGGGACCTATATCGGGGGTGGACCGATCGGATCCGGATGGTGCTCGCGCAGCAAGAAGCTCTAATCGACTTTCCGGACCAGGAAATCCCAGAAGAGACCGAGGCCGCAATGCTGGCCGAGGTAGGCGCGGTCACCGCGGAACTGGAGGCACATCTGGGCGATGCACGCCGCGGAGAGCGGTTACGCGAAGGCCTTGTTTTCTCGATCACCGGTCCACCCAATGTGGGAAAATCCAGTTTGCTTAATGCATTGGCTGAGCGCGATGTCGCCATTGTCGCTCCCACCCCGGGTACAACCCGCGATGCTCTGGAAACTCGGGTCGTTCTGGGCGGCGTTCCGGTAACCTTGGTTGATACGGCCGGGCTCAGGGATACGGAAGATCAGATTGAAGCCGAAGGCGTGAGGCGGGCGAGAGCGCGGGCTGAGGCCGCGGACCTGGTTCTGGCTGTATCAGATCGCATTGGCGCTGCCGAGCGACTAAATGGGTTTTCAGGAGAGCAGATTCGGATAAGCAACAAGATTGATTTGGGAGGTATCGCGCCGGCCGGCTCAATCCCAATCAGTGTGCTCACCGGAGAAGGCATGGACGGTCTGCGTAACCGGCTCGCCGCCGAAGCACGGCGGCTGACCGAAGGCTCGGGCCCGCCGCCGCTTACCCGCGCGCGGCATCGAGCAGCGCTGCGGGATGCGGCTGGCTTCTTGCGCGCCACCAAAGAGGAGAGCCTTGCTGAGCTGCGCGCAGAAAATTTGCGGCTCGCGCTGCGTGGCTTGGGCTCGATCACGGGGATGGTTGGCGTCGAGGATCTGTTAGACACAATTTTCAGCCAGTTTTGCATCGGCAAGTAACCAAGGCGCCTACGCATGAATGATTCGTTTGATGTTGTCGTGATCGGGGGCGGTCATGCAGGTTGTGAAGCGGCCGCGGCCGCTGCCCGGGTCGGCGCACGCACGCTACTGCTCACCCAACGGCTCAACACGATTGGTGAGATGTCCTGTAACCCTTCGATCGGAGGCATCGGAAAGGGTCATCTGGTTCGCGAAATCGACGCGCTGGACGGTTTGATGGGACGCACTGCCGATTTGGCCGGCATTCACTTCAAGGTTCTCAATAGTAGCAAAGGACCGGCCGTTCGTGGCCTTCGTGCCCAGGCCGATCGCCGGCTCTATCGCCAGGCGATGCAGACGCTGCTTAAGCAGACCGAAAGGCTCGCCATCCGTGCTGCCTCCGCTGAAGATCTTGAGGTCGACGGTTCTGGCCGAATTGCGGCGGTCATCTGTGGGGGCGGGCATCCTATCGGTTGCGGCGCCGCCGTGCTTACGACCGGAACCTTCCTCGGTGGTGTGATCCACATCGGCGACCGGCAAACCGCTGGGGGTCGAACGGGGGAAGCTCCATCGACTGGGCTTGCGCGGACGCTGGCTCGGCTTGCACTGCCGCTCGGGCGATTGAAAACAGGAACTCCGCCGCGTTTGGCCCGCAATTCGATCCGCTGGGAAGATCTCGAACCTGATTGGGGCGATCCAGAACCCGAGCCTTTCAGCGCGCTTACGGAATCGCTTACTGCGCCCCAGGTAGAATGCCGGGTTACCCATACCACCCCGGCGACTCATGATCTCATCAGGGCTAATCTGCATCGATCGGCGGTGTATGGGGGGCACATCTCCGGGCCTGGGCCTCGCTATTGCCCATCTATAGAAGACAAAGTGGTGCGGTTTGCCGGCCGGGATCGCCACACAATCTTCCTGGAGCCAGAAGGCCTGGGCGATTCTGTCGTTTATCCGAACGGTATATCGACAAGCTTGCCCGCAGAAGTGCAGGCCGCCGTTGTGGCGACAATTCCTGGGCTTGAGCGAGCGCAAATCCTGCGCCCCGGGTATGCAGTGGAATACGATTACGTGGACCCACGAGCTCTCAGCCACAGTTTGGAATTGCGGGCGATCCCGGGCCTTTTTTTAGCCGGCCAAATCAATGGCACCACCGGCTACGAGGAAGCAGCGGCTCAGGGGCTTGTCGCTGGAGTGAATGCAGCACGGAAATGCGCGGGCGGCGATCTGGTCTCGGTAGATCGGTCACAGGCTTACATTGGTGTGCTGATCGACGATTTGGTCACCCAGGGGGTCAGCGAACCTTATCGGATGTTTACATCTCGGGCAGAATTTAGGTTGGCCTTGCGGCCCGATAATGCTGACCTTCGCCTGACCCCGATAGGGATTGAATGGGGATGCGTCGGCGCCGATCGCATGCACGCGTTTTCCCGGTTCGAGCTGGCCGCGAACGACGCCGTGCTGCGGGCCCGCTCAGAGGGGGCGCATCCTTCTCAACTTGCAAAACAAGGCATTTCGGTTCGGGCAGACGGGCGCTGGCGTGCGGTTTTGGACCTGATCGGGGCTGAGGAACGGGTCAGTCCGGGAGTATTACAAGCCTTTCCCTGGCTGAAGCACCTTCACCCGCGCGTAACTCGGTACTTATGTGCGGAAGCACGGTACGACGGCTTCCTGGATCGACAGGTGGCTGAGATAAAGGCATTTCGGCGGGAAGAGAGTGTTTCACTATCCGGCCTAGATTTCACAGCGATCGGTGGCCTGTCCGGCGAACTTCTCGATAAGCTTTCGCGCCAGCAGCCAGCCTCGCTGGGTGCGGCTTCGCGCATCCAGGGCATGACCCCGGCCGCGCTGGGGGCTATCATGGCTCATTTGCGGAAAACATGCGAGCAGCACCGCCGCCCAGCCTAAGTGAGTTGCCGCGCCTCATCGGCCTGAGTGTTTCACGTGAAACATGGGAAAGGCTCGTATTATTCGCAGAGCTCGTTCTGCGCTGGAACGCTGGTGTGCGGCTGATCGCGCGTGCAGACGAGCCCAAGCTATGGTCGCGCCACATTCTGGACAGCTTGCAGCTCCTGCCGCTTATTCTGTCCTATACCAAAGGCGTGATAGATCTTGGCAGCGGCGCCGGATTCCCCGGCATCGTCCTGGCGATCGCAGGCGCACCATCGGTTACATTGGTCGAAGCTGACGAGAGGAAGGCGGCATTCTTGCGCGAAGCGGCGCGCCGAACCTCGACGCCTGTAGTCGTGCATGCGGGAAGGATCGAACATTTCCACCGTGTCCAGTGGGACATCGTACCCACGCTACCATTCGAAGTGGCAAAAGGGCCGCAGACAACGGCTGACACGAGGCGCTTTGACGCCGCGACGTTGGCGAATCCGATAGCGGTGACCGCGCGAGGTCTCGCGGCGCTTTCTGCGCTGCTTCGCTATTCGTACCCCCTGCTTAGGGGTTCCGGTTACTGCATCTTTCCAAAGGGACAACAGGCCGAAGCTGAATTGACGCAAGCGGAGGCTGCGTGGCACATGCGAGTTGAGCGCTTCCCGAGTCGCATCTCTCTCCGGTCGACGATTCTCCGTATTAGCGAGATTGAACCTGTCGGAAACCATCCTAGCCGCTGAACCGCAAAACCTGGCTCTGGTGCGGCCCAAGGCGCCGCGCGTGATCGCTATCGCTAACCAAAAGGGAGGCGTTGGTAAGACAACCACCGCAATTAATGTCGGGACAGCTTTGGCGGCCTCCGGAGAACAGGTTTTACTAATCGATCTGGATCCCCAGGCTAACGCATCTACGGGGCTGGGCATCGGCTCGGACCAAAGGAGGCCGAGTACCTACAGCCTTCTTGGCGACGAGTGTGAGGCCAATCAGGCAGCCCGCAGAACGGCTATACCCAATTTGTCGATCATTCCGGCCGAGCCAAGCCTGGCGGGCGCCGAGGTCGAGCTAGTCAGCTTGGAAGGCCGAGAATTCTGTCTCCGCAACGCCCTCGCCCCCCTTCGGCAAGAGCCTGAATTCACCTTCATATTGATAGACTGTCCACCTAGCCTGGGATTGCTCACGCTGAATAGCCTGGTTGCTGCCGATGCCGTCCTTGTCCCGCTCCAATGCGAGTTCTTTGCGCTGGAGGGAATAAGCCAGCTCGTGAAGACGCTTGAGATGGTGCGTCGGCGGCTCAACCCAGCATTGGAGCTGCATGGGATTGTGCTTACAATGTTTGATCGCAGGAATAATTTATCCGATCTCGTTGCTGCCGACGCGCGCAATTTTTTCGGCTCGCGTGTTTACGAAACGGTTATACCCCGGAATATCCGGATTTCTGAGGCGCCAAGCCACGGTAAACCCGTTCTAATTTATGATTTTCGCTCGCCGGGTGCTCAGGCCTATGTCCGCCTAGCGGCGGAACTGCTTCGCCGTGAACGAGGCGGGAGCAAGGCAGCATCATGAGCCCGAAGGAAAACTCCCACCGCTTGGGGCGGGGGTTAGCCGCGCTCTTGGGTGACGCATCGCCCTCAGGCGCTTCCGATCAGAACAATCCGATCCGGCTCATTCCGGTCGAATCGCTTGAGCCCAGCCCTTTTCAGCCCCGGGCAGGCATACAGCCTGAGGCTCTCGCCGAGTTAACCGAGTCGGTCCGGGCCCATGGCATATTGCAGCCCTTGCTTGGTCGGCCACATCCCAGCATTCAGGGGCGATATCAGATTATTGCGGGAGAGCGCCGCTGGCGTGCAGCTCAAGCCGCGGGCCTGAACGAAGTCCCTGCGCTGATCCGAGCAATGGACGACCCAGAGGCGCTCGCTTCCGCACTCGTGGAGAATCTCCAGCGAGAGGACCTGAACCCGCTCGAAGAAGCCGAAGGGTTCCGGCGGTTGCTCCAGGAATTCTCAATGACTCAAGAAAAGCTGGCGACGGCCGTGGGAAAATCTCGGAGCCACATCGCTAATACGCTCCGTCTATTGCAGCTCCCCCCGACTATTCAGGACCAGCTCAAAAAGGGCGCTCTAACTGCGGGGCATGCCCGAGCCCTTCTGCAACACCCTGATCCGGAGAGGGCGGCAGAAACAGTTCTCGCAAGAGGATTGAATGTGCGTCAAACGGAGCTCCTCGCAGCAAAATCGCGTCTTATGCGCACTAAAGCCTCCCAAACGGCTCGGCCAAAAAGTCCTGAGACGACAGCGCTTGAGGACGAGCTGTCCACGCGCCTCGGACT
>JAFAHH010000703.1 GCA_019237355.1 Acetobacteraceae bacterium
AACGGAAGGCGCGCTCGATCACAGGGCCGATCGCCTTCGCATTCAGCGAGCCAAGCCGGGACGAAAGCACGCCGTGAAGCTCAATCACCCCAATGCGAGGGCCGCGCCCCAATAGCCATCCGAACACGGTCATCCTACCCTATCCGAAGCCCGAATTGCCGCTCCAGCGGCTCCGATTCCGCTCAAATACGCCCCAGCTAGGGTGCCGGCCAGGCCCTCATGGCAGGCCTCGCCCGCGAAGACGAGCCGACCCTCATCGAGCGGCTCAGCAAGCCGTCGCCGCGCATCGGCGTTGCCAACCGTTGCGTAGGCATAGGCGCCCCGAACAAAAACATCTTCCGCCCATCGCGTGACGACCGCTTTCGGCGCGAACTGCGCCCGTGGTCCCAAGATGCGCTGCAGCTCGGCCCGCGCAAAAGCCTCCGCCGCCCCGGGGCCCTCCCGCGCCAGCGCGCAGGCGCCGGGATGGCCGATCCAGCCCGCAACATGGTCCCGGCCGAACGGCCAAAAAATGAATACCGCCGCCGGCTCGTGGCTGTCCGCCACCCAGCGATCCACGCTGCTAAACGACGGCAGGCCCAGCCGGTCGGACCCAGCGGCGCGCAATGCTACGCGCGTAGCCATCCCCATGGGCAAAGCGGCAATGCACTCCTGTACGCGGCAGGGTAGGGCAGGGGTGAATTCGATCGCACCTGACGCAAGCACGCCGGTTGAAACGGTGATAACGCAGGAAGCAGCCTGGATGCTGCCCCGCTTTGTATCCACAACGATCCGCTTGCCCTTCCAGTCGATCCGCTCCGCTGGGGTGAGCCGGGCGACCTCCCCAGCCGGGGGACCTAACCGGCGCCGGACGAAATCCCCCATGCCCGTCTCGATCCTTAAATTGCCGCCGGCCAGGGAATTGCGCTGCCAATCCTGTAGGCTGAAAGCGTTGGCGGGTGCCGCCGCGATGATCGGGCCTTCCCACATCTCGATGGTCGCGGCCCAAGGATCACCCACCATATGCCCCGCCACTTCGGCTAGCGGGACGTCGGGCAGACCCGGCCGGGTGAGGGCAGCGGCAATTTCGTTGTAGCGCGCTGTGCTTTGCCGGTAGGCCGCTTCCTCGGCCTTGGTCGCGAACCGGTCACCCATCCAGGTCTGGTGGCGTCCCGAGCCATTTGCATCGTGCAGGGTCTCGCCCGCTGCCCGCGCAATGACGGCGAGGGGATTCCGCTCCGCCGTATGTAGCCAGATCGCACCCTGGTCGAATGGCGCGCCCCCGAGTGCGGCCGGGAACGTGGTCCAGGCCCGTCCGCCGATACGGGCCGAAGCCTCCAACACGATGCAGCTTCGTCCGGCCTGCCGGACGTGAGCCGCCGCAGCTAGCCCGGCCGTACCGGCCCCGATTATGACGATGTCGGGGTCTGCCATTGATGTCCTGTATTCGCCTTAAAAACGAGGAGTAGCAGGTTTGCTAACGAGGTCCGGCAGGAGCTGCATTAGCTCGTATCGGCTTCGGTCCGCGACCACCTAGCGCGGGCATCAACTAAGCATGTGGCAATCCGGTGTAAGCCGGCCCAGAAACCGGGTCCAGATCTGACTCTGCTTGATTGCCGAGAGAACGGGCATGTCGAGGAAGCCCCGCAGGCGCAGCCTGTTCCGGCTCTCGAGCGAGATATCGACTCCGTAGCGCTTCCCGTCTTGCGGGTTGACGATATGGCCGCGCCAGAGCCCGGGCTGGACCTGGGCCATCCCAGTCATGATTGTCAGCCCACATTGGGACCGTCCCTGCCAGTCGCGCGGAGCGTCACCATTCGATCCGAATCGGAGCCCCACAAGTGTCCCGCATAGGTTTCCGTTGCAGGGTGCGATCCGAATAACCCCCTCCCGACCCTGGGTAAGCCAGTCGCCAACCACGCCCGGCGGCTGCTGGGCGGATGCAGGGACGGAGAGCGCCAGTGCCAGGGCAAGCCCCCTTAACGAATCCGGGGCAAGCGCCCTCAACCAATCAATCGACAGAGAGTCCTCCGAGCAGTAAGGCCAGGCTGATCAGGCCAATGCCAATGCAATAATATGCAAAGGGGTTAAGCGCCCATCGATCATGCTCACGGAAATACCGCATCAGGAAGGCCGTGCTCGCGAATGCCGTCACCCCGGCTGCGACCGCGGCAAGTGCGGAAAGCTCCAGCACGCCGGCGGGGATTTCGGCGTGAAGTAGTTTCGGCACTTCCAGGACAGCGGCTCCCAGGATAACCGGAGTTGCAATAAGGAACGAGAAATGGGCTGCGCCCGCATGATCGACGCCTCGGAGAAGCCCGCCTACGATGGTGGCGCCTGATCGGGAAATGCCCGGAATGAGCGCGGTACATTGCCACAACCCGATCGCCACCGCATCCCTGGCGTTGAGCGCCGAAAGCGGCCTGTGCCCACTCGCGCGCAGGCGTTCCCCGAACAGCAGCAGCAGTCCATTCACGGCGAGAAACACCGCCGCGATCACAGGGGAGGCGAACAGGCCCCGCACAAAATGCTCCAGCGCGAATCCGATAATCACGGCTGGGATTGTCGCCACCGCGATTAGTAGAAAGACACGCCTGCTTTCGCTGATCTGATGGTCATTGCTCAGGCCGAGGACGCCGGTGCCGAGCGCCCACCAATCACGCCAGAAATACAGCAGCAACGCTGTAGCGGTGCCGAGGTGGAGCATAACCAAAAATGGTAGGAAGGCTGGCGCGTGCTGGTCCATATTCCACCCGGCGAGTGCCGGGAGCACCACGGCATGTCCGAGACTGGAGACCGGAAACAGTTCAGTTGCGCCCTGCAGAATGGCGATGAGAAGTGCTTGTGTCGCGTCCATGCGGGGGTTCGTGACCGAAAGGGGCGAGCTTGGCAACCTTTTTACTTCGGCCCCGCTAAGGAGCGGGGTCAGAGTGGTTTCCCGCGGGTGGAACGCGCCTACACCTGATGCTACCGGCGATACGAGCTCGCTAATGCACGATAGTTCTCATCAGCATGCACGGTCTTTTCCCGGAGAAGAACATGGCCACGGCTGGGCCTTTGCCCTTGGCGCCGGGCTCAACGCGGGCTTTGTCGCCGCGGAATTCATATTTGGTGTTGCCTCGCACTCAATGGCCCTGGTCGCCGATTCCGTCCACAACTTGGGCGACGTACTGGGGCTTGTGTTGGCCTGGGGCGCTGGGTGGCTGAGTCGGCGCCCTCCCACGAGGCGGCGGACGTATGGGTGGGGCCGTAGCTCAATCCTGGCATCGCTCGTCAATGCGGTGATCTTGCTACTCGGCGTCGGCGCCATGGCGGCCGAGGCGATCCAGCGCTTGCTCGTTCCCTGGCCGGTGGCCGAAGTGACGGTAATGGCAGTCGCTGGGGCCGGCATCCTGGTCAACGGGGCGACAGCCTGGCTGTTCATTCGGGGGCGCGAACGCGATCTGAACGTCCGGGCGGTGTTTATGCACATGGCCGGTGACGCCGCTGTTTCGCTGGGAGTAGTGATTGCGGCCGGACTGATTGCGGTAACCGGCTGGATGTGGCTTGATCCAACGGCAAGCCTGCTTATCGCCGGGATCATCCTGGTCAGCACCTGGGGAGTGCTGAGGGAGTCAATCAACTTGGCTATGGACGCGGTGCCGGACGCCGTTCACACCGCCGAAGTGAGGGCTTATCTGCGCGATTTACCCGGAGTCTATGAGGTTCACGATTTACATATTTGGGGCCTGAGCACGACTGAAACGGCGCTCACGGCGCATTTGGTTTGTACCGGGGGGAATTGCGGACCGGGTCTGGTGCACCGCGCATCGCACGATTTGCGCGAGCGATTCGGTATCGGCCATACCACCTTGCAGATCGAAACTGGCCCGGAGGCCGAGTTGTGCCGGCTCCGGCCGGATCATGTGGTCTAAGTCGCCGAGACCGTAGATAGACCCGGAACCATTTGGATCACAACGCCGACATCGGCCGCCAGGGCAAGAGAGCGTTGTAGCGGCATCAGCGCCCAGCTTACGGCTGGGTAGTTTAAGGGAATCGGTCCGGCTGTCGTGGCGATCGGTCAAATATCGCATGTAAGCCTCCGCGCGCTACGCGTTATGGTTTGATCCCGGACCGAGTTGCCTGGCAGGAGAGAGAGCCATGCTCAGATTGGACGGTAAGGTTGCGATTGTTACTGGCAGCGGCTCGATCGGGCCTGGCTGGGGTAACGGCAAGGCCACCGCGGTGTTGTTCGCCCGACAGGGCGCGATCGTGATCGGCGTGGACACTAATCCTGAGGCGGCTTCGGACACTCAGGCGATCATCGAGGGCGAGGGTGGCAACTCGGTCGCAATCACGTACGATGTCACCGATGCCGGGCAGGTTCGGGCGCTGGTGGCGGATTGCCTGGAAAGGCACGGCCGCATCGACGTGCTAGTCAATAATGTAGGCCGCTCCGAGCCAGGTGGCCCGGTCGAGCTGGACGAGGCGACCTGGGACACGCAGATGGCGCTGAACGTAAAGAGCGCCTACCTGACCTGTAGGGAGGTGCTTCAAGTCATGGAACGCCAGGGCGGGGGTGCCGTCGTCAATGTCTCATCGGTTGCGGGGATGCGGTATGTCGGCAAGCCGCAGGTCGCGTACGCAGCCGCGAAGGCGGCGGTGATGCAGTTTACGCGGACCACCGCTGTCCTTTACGCAGCGAAGGGGATTCGACTCAACTGCGTTGTGCCGGGGCTGATGAATACCCCGCTAGTGCACCGCTTGGCTAACAAGTATGCGGGCGGCGAGTACGAGCGGTTCGTGGCGCATCGCCACGCCCAGGTGCCGATGGGCCGTATGGGGGATGCCTGGGACGTAGCCCATGCGGCGCTGTTTCTCGCTGCTGATGAGGCGAAGTACATCACCGCAACCGAAATCGTTGTGGACGGCGGTCTCACGGCCGCAACGCGATAGCTATGTTGAAACAGGCCCAGAATGGATCCCGCCCGACACTCTCTCCATGGGAATACCGATCGTGCGCGCTTTCCCAGCCCCCTGGCCATTCGTGCGCTGCATAGTTGCAAAATCAACTAAAGGTCTGGCAACCCAACACTCACGAACTGCGTGCAAGGACCCGCTCGGGGGATCATGGAAGAAGGCGCTGAAGGCTAGACCAGTTTCAGGCTGGCTGTGCAGCCCGAAACTGGTCCAGGTCTTTGTTTTGCGAGCATCATCGGGCCCCATTGCGCGGGCGCGATGGGAACCCGGTCACGCGCTCCTGGAACCGCGAGCGTTTCCAGTCAAGCGCGATCTGCTCTGAGGGAATGAAAGGCCCGCCAGACTTGTATAAGCTGACGCCACTCGATGCCGATCTCAACGCGATGGAGTGGATTCACGGCGAGACCCTATGCCCGCCGAACGCCGAGGAGGCGAGTCGCCGCCCGGCCAATGCAAATCTCGGAGTCGGCTCCGGTCGATCCCTGGCCCAGTTTGGAACGGCGCCCGCATCCGATCGTAACCATACGGCGCGAACGTAGTGGACGGCGTCTCCGCGTAGGCCATGCTCCGTCGCTGTGGACCAGCCGACCATCGCTTCGGTTTGGGCCTTCCTTGGAGGAGTATAAAGTGGGCTATATGTTGTGTCGTCCTACCTTTTCGCCTACTTAATGTGGTCAGAGAGTCGCGCGCCGGTGAGCGGCGCCGTTACTAGCCGAGGAGCCGACATGGCAGCCGACGAGCATCCAGTTCGTTTCGACCTGTTGACCGAAAATCCGGTCTATAAGCCGTTCCGCTACCCTTGGGCGTACGAAGCGTGGCACACGCAGCAGCGCGTCCACTGGCTGCCGGAAGAAGTGCCGATGGCGGACGATGTCAAGGATTGGCACCGCAAGCTGACCGATAGCGAGCGCAATCTCCTCACCCAAATCTTCCGCTTTTTCACCCAGGCGGATGTCGAGGTGAATAACTGCTATATGAAACATTATAGCCAGGTATTCAAACCCACAGAAGTGCTGATGATGCTGTCGGCTTTTTCGAACATCGAGACCGTGCACATCGCCGCTTATAGCCATTTGCTCGATACGATCGGCATGCCGGAAATCGAATACCAGGCCTTTCTCCGCTATAAGGAGATGAAGGATAAGTATGATTACATGCAGTCCTTCCGCGTGGATAGCAAGCACGAGATTGCGAAGACCCTTGCGGCATTTGGCGCCTTCACCGAAGGGCTGCAGTTGTTCGCGTCTTTTGCAATCCTATTGAATTTTCCGAGATTTGGTAAGATGAAGGGCATGGGCCAGATCATTTCCTGGTCGGTGCGGGACGAAACCTTGCATTGCCTATCGGTGATCCGGTTATTCCGAACCTTCATCCAGGAAAACCCGGAGATCTGGACCGAAGGCCTAAAACGCGAGATTTATATTATTTGCGCTACAATCGTCGATCACGAGGATGCCTTCATCGATCTCGCCTTCGAGCAGGGTCCCGTTGAAGGGCTGCAGGCGCGGGCGGTGAAGGATTATATAAGATACATTGCCGGCCGGCGGCTGATGCAGTTGGGGCTGAACCCGCTTTATCATGTGGAGAAGAACCCGCTGCCGTGGCTTGATGACATGCTAAACGCGGTCGAGCACACGAATTTCTTCGAGAACCGGGCCACAGAGTACAGCAGGGCCTCCACGAGCGGGACCTGGGAGGAGGTATGGTCATCTTCAATCGGGGAGCACTGGAAGGCCGAGGACAATACCTCTGACGGCGGCGGCCCGTTGAAAGATCTCGGCTGATCTACCCTTGCGAGAACCGGCCGGAAGTGGCAGGTTCGTTGCTGTTTCGGGTGTGTTGTGCGGTTTCGTTCTCGGGTTTGTGCCTTAAAACCAAGTCCGGCACGTTCCGCCTCTGGCTTGGGTGGACGCCCGATGCTGACCCCAGAGCGGACAAGTCCGCCTTGACGCTCAGAATCGAGAGCGTCTACAGCGGCGAATCAAGACCGGATAGCTGGCGCCTGACGCGCGCGATCGGGATTTCATGCCGAGGCCCCGCTTATAAACTGCATTATTTTGGAGTATGAGAGCTC
>JAFAHH010000834.1 GCA_019237355.1 Acetobacteraceae bacterium
GCTATCGCTGATCCGCCCGGGCATCACCCGGCGCTCCTGCTACGAAGCTTGATTCGCCACCTTCTTTGATTGCCGTATAGGGCCCGGAACAATTCGTTGCTGCAATCCCGTAAGCACAGAATGAAACATTGCTTCATTCAGCCGTCCCGTGTTCGTGTTATAGCGCGAGACATGATAGCTGTCGCCAATCACTAGTCCGTCTGGCAGGTCGTGAATCGCTCCATGCCGGAAGGGGAAGGCCCTGAGCCGGACACGGCGCGCCCTCAAGATCGCGGCATGCGCCACCGCGCCTAGCGCTAAGATAGCGCGGAGCGCCGGCATGGCGTCTATCTCTCCCGCGAGGAAATGGTTGCACGCCCTGATTTCGCTGGACTTGGGCAAATTGGCCGGGGGAACGCAGCGAACCGCGTTGCTGACCCGGCAATTCTTGAGGACTAAGTTATCGTCCGGGTGGGCCCCGTATACGCCGTTTGCGAATTCAAAACGCAACAAGCTGCCGTAGAGCAGTTCGCCCGCATAATCGCCGGTGAAGGGCCGGCCTGTGCGATTGGCCCCGCGTAGCCCTGGAGCCAGGCCGACGATGAGAAGAGGAGCCTCAAGTGGACCGAAGCTTGGCACCGGAGCGTTATGCCACTCCGGGTTAGCCAATCTGTTCGCAGCGCGGAACGCCACTAGGCGCGGACAGAGGGGGCAATCCCGGTGAGGCGGAGCCCAGGGCCTAGGCTCGACCGGGTTCAAGCCGCGTCGTGTGTATCCGGAAACGGCTCGGCCGGGGTCTGCCGTAGCGCATTAGGCACATGGTTAGGCCGCGGACGCGGCTCAGTCTGACGCCGCGTGAATTCCGGAGCGATCTCCGCCAATTCAACAAATTGGTCAGCCTGCCGGCGAAGCTCATCGGCGATCATTGGAGGGGTCGTGCGGATCGAGGAAACCACCGACACCCGCACGCCTTTTCGCTGTACAGCCTCGACCAGCCGCCGGAAATCCGAATCGCCACTGAACAGCACCGCATGATCGAGTCTCGGCGCCAGCTCTAGCATGTCCACGGCAACTTCAATGTCCATGTTGCCCTTCACCCGGCGCCGTCCAGCAGCGTCGGTGAATTCCTTTGCAGGCTTGGTCACCAAAGTATAGCCATTATAGGCAAGCCAGTCTGTGAGGGGCTTGAGGGGTGAATATTCCTCGGTTTCGAGCACTGCCGAGTAGTAGTATGCGCGGACCACTTGCGTCCTTCGCCGGAAGAACTCGAGGAGGTTTCGGTAATCGACATCGAAACCAAGGTTACGCGAGGCCGAATAAAGGTTAGCCCCATCGATAAAAAGGGCCATGCGCTCATTGGGCAAAAAATGCATCACTTCGATCCTTTCAAAAGCTCGTATGCGGGGCCAACCTGGCCCAAGGTCCCAGAGAAGAGTAGTGTCCACTGCAAGAGGAGTCTGGCTCGCAGAAATGCCATACGTTTCCGAAAAGTGAACCCCTCCCGCCCGATTCATACAATTTTTGTGGCAATCGGCGCAAATTTGCCAGGGCACGCTTCCAGGCCCCCCCTCGAGACATGCCTCTGGGCGGCAGGGGCGCTTGACTCGCTACCCGGCGTTCACGTCGAGCAAGTTTCACGGTGGTATCGATCGGCGCCCATCGGAGACTCGGGCAAAGCGGCCATTCCGCAGCCGGATTATGTGAACGGCGTCGCGCGGCTTTGCGCTGACACTACGCCTGAGGCCTTGTTAGCCGGCTGCCAGGCTATCGAGGCTCAAGCCGGGCGCGTGCGCGGCGAGAGAAATGCACCGCGTACACTCGATCTGGACATCATCGCCTTTGGCGATTGGGTGCGAAACTCCCCAGATCCCATATTACCTCATCCGAGAGCACATCTGCGCGCGTTTGTGCTTTTGCCGCTGGCCGACGTGGCCCCTTTCTGGGTCCACCCCGTTCTGGGACAGACTGTGGGTGAAATCATGGCGGGCCTACGGGATCAAGAGATCGGTTTGATCTAACGCTCGGCTTCCGAAGGGTTTGGTCGCTGTTGGCCTTGAGGTCGCAAAGATAGGGCGATCGCCCCTACGCTGTCTCGATCGGGCGAAATCGGGCCGGCCAACGCAGGCCGATTCCGAGCGCGCTCGGGGCCTCCCCGGCGGTATCTGGGCGAAATCCGGGTCACCTGCGCGCAAGCCCCGCAGGTTTATCTTGTCTCATCACCAGTGCCCGCCTAAATTGAGGGTTTATCCAGCAATTGTGGAGGCCCTAGCTGCATGGCGCGTGTCACTGTCGAGGATTGTGTCCAAAAAGTCCCGAACCGGTTTGAGTTGGTTTTGTATGCCGCCCAGCGCGCCCGAAACCTGAGCCGAGGGGAGGAGATCACCATCGACCGTGACAACGACAAAAACCCAGTTGTCGCTTTGCGCGAGATCGCGGAGTCAACACTGGAGCTCAGCAAGCTGGAACAAGATCTCGTCAAGTCGCTTACGCGCGCGCCAGAGCCCGAGCCGGCCGACGAGGAAGTTTTGGACCTTATCCCAACCGACCAAAACATTTTCGGGCTGCAGGACGTCTCCGCTGAGGAAGAGGCGGCCAACCTGCCCGTTGAGAACGAGGACATGTCGCCGGAAGATCTTGAGGCGGCAATTGAGGCGGAGCTGGGCGGCCGGCCCCGCCGGTAGTAGGTCAGGCCTTAATGGGCGCGGTGGGTTGCGAATCAAACCTGGGGTCTGACGGCCGTACCCCGGTAGGCCAAGTCATGGCCGAGCCAACAACGCCCCCCGAAGCAGGCACCCTGTCCATCCTCCGGCAGTTTGAAGTCGCCGAAAGAGTTTTAGCATATGATCCCCGTGCTGATACCGCGTCGATTGACGCGGCGTATGCCCTCGCTACGAAAGCGCACAGTGCGCAGAGGCGGGAGAACGGCGACCCCTATATCACTCACCCGGTTGCTGTCGCCGATATCCTAGCAAGCTATCGCCTCGACGCCGCCAGCATCATAACCGGCCTGCTACACGACGTGATCGAAGATACAGCGATCACCTTGGCCGACATTGAAACCCGCTTCGGTCAGGAGATTGCCTCCCTTGTGGATGGCGTGACCAAGCTTACTCGGCTAGAACTACAATCTGATCGCACCAAACAGGCCGAGAACTTCCGGAAACTGGTGCTCGCGATCAGCCGCGATATTCGCGTGTTGCTCGTAAAATTGGCGGATCGGCTGCATAATATGCGTACCCTCCATTTCGTGCGGGAGGCGGAGCGTCGCCGCCGAATTGCGCGCGAAACTATGGAGATCTACGCGCCGCTGGCCGAGCGCATCGGCATGGATAAAATGAAGACCGAGCTGCATACGCTTGCTTTTGGGCAGCTCGAGCCTGAAGCTTATGCCACGATTATGGCCCGGCTAAATTTTTTGCGAGGCCAAGGTGCGGACGTGATCGAGGAAGTCCGCGCAGAGCTTGTCCGCGTCTGCGAGGAGGCCGGTGTTCGGGTCATTGAAGTGACTGGACGCGAGAAATCTCCGTTCTCGATCTGGGAGAAAATGCAGCGCCGCCAAGTCGCATTCGAGCAGCTCTCTGACATAATGGCCTTTCGCATCGTCGTGCCCACGCGTGAGGATTGTTACGCAGCCTTGGGCGCGGTCCATGGCACCTATCCGGTCATCGCTGGGCGGTTCAAGGATTATATCTCGACCCCAAAGTCGAATGGCTATCAAAGTCTGCACACCGGGGTCACGTTGCGGGCGCCCAGAAACCAAAAGATTGAGGTTCAGATCCGCACGCCACAGATGCACGCTCTGGCCGAGAATGGGGTCGCGGCGCATTGGGCCTATAAGTTGAACGGCGCTTCCTCGAAGGATGTCCAAAATTTCCGCTGGGTCCAAGACCTGCTCGAAATCCTGGAGAATTCCGCCGCCCCGGACGAGTTCCTTGAGAATACGAAGCTCGAACTCTACGAGGATCAGGTCTTCTGCTTCACCCCGAAAGGGGAGCTGATCCAGCTACCGCGAGGCGCCACCCCCGTGGACTTTGCTTATGCAGTGCACAGCCAGGTCGGCGATGCTTGCGTGGGTGCGAAGATAAACGGGCGGCTGATGCCGCTCCGGCATAGGCTTCAGAACGGCGATCAAGTCGAGATCATGACCGCGCGTGGCGGCACGCCGAGCCCGCAATGGGAGCGATTCGTCGTCACGGGCAAAGCTCGAGCACGCATCCGGCGCTTCATCCATCAACAGCAGCGGCAAACGAATATCGATAATGGCCGGGTGGCTTTAGCAAAGGCATTCCGGCAGGAAGGCCTCGATGGTTCGGAAAAGGTGCTTGAGGCGGCACTGAAGCCGTTCAAGCTCGCAAGCTTGCCCGATCTTTACGCGGCGGTAGGCAGCGGCAGTATCGGCCCTAAAGACGTGGTGAATGCCGCCTATCCAGAGCTCCGGCAATCGTCCAGGGCGCCCCGGGTTCTTCCGGGCTTGCCTCCCCGTCCCACCCACCGTGTTCGGCCGGGACTCGGGATCCCAATTAGCGGCCTGGTGTCCGGAATGTCCGTCCATTACGCCGGATGCTGCCATCCCCTGCCAGGTGACCCCATCGTCGGGATTGTGACGACGGGGAAGGGGGTTACCATCCATACCCGGAATTGCCAAACCTTAGAGAGTTTTGCCGCAACCCCAGAGCGTTTCATTGATGTTGAATGGGACCTCGCCGCCACCGCAGACGGTGACGGCAAACCCCTCCATACAGGACGGATTAGCGTTATCGCCGCAAACGAGCCGAGCGCGCTTGCCAGCCTTACGAACACCATCGCCAAACACGAGGGCGCCATCAATAATCTCAAAATCATCAACCGACAACAGGATTTCCTTGAAGCGCTGGTCGATGTTGATGTTCGGGACGTAAGGCACCTCTCGATCGTTATTGCCGGGCTTCGCGGCGCGGCCGGTATTACCCAGGTGGAACGGGCGCACGGGTGATTTTGGGTCTGGGTGCCGATATCTGCGACGTAAGGCGGATCGAGGCGGTGATTGCGCGGCATGGTGAACGATTTCTGGTCCGCGTCTTTACCGCCGCTGAGCGCGATAAAGCCTCACGGCGCAACGCGACAATCCGGGCCGCCACCTTTGCCAAGCGCTTCGCCGCAAAGGAAGCTGCGGCGAAAGCCTTGGGGACGGGATTTCGGAAGGGTGTCTTTTTTTCGGATCTGGGCGTCGTGAACTTGCCCAGCGGTAAGCCCACCCTGCATATCACTGGAGGGGCTGCCGCGCGCCTGGCCGCGATCACGCCTCCAGAAATGCAAGTTGAAGTGGCGCTGACAATGACCGACGAATACCCCTATGCCTTCGCCCAGGTCATCATCTGGGCGAGGCCGGCATTTTCTTGACAGGGCAGGGCGCCATAGGCTTGATCCCGCCGAATTTAGAACCCGGAGACTTGGCCTCGTGCCCACCATAGCGAAGCGCAAAGCGGGCAGCGGCCTGCTCGAGAATATCAAGACGCTTATCTACGCCGGACTGATCGCCGTCGGAATCCGCACTTTCGTCGTCGAACCTTTCAATATTCCCTCTGGCAGCATGATTCCGACGTTGCTGGTGGGCGATTACCTGTTTGTCTCGAAATTCGCCTATGGCTATTCTCGGTATTCTTTTCCATTCTCTCCGCCACTCTTCCACGGCCGCATTTTCTTGCATTTGCCAAGCCGCGGCGATGTCGCGGTGTTCAAGCTGCCGCGCGATAATGCAACAGATTACATCAAGCGCATCGTTGGGGTTGCGGGAGACCACGTTCAGATGCGGGCTGGCCAACTCTATATCGATGGCCAGGTCGCGCCCCGCCAGCCAGCGGGGGAATGCTCCGATAGTGAAGATGGCGTCCGGATGATTGAAAGACGGTACATCGAGACGCTGCCCGGGGGTGTTCGGCACGCGATCTGTAAGGCCACCGATGAAGGGGCCGCGAATAATACTCCAGAGTTCGTCGTTCCACCGGGCCACGTATTCGCAATGGGCGATAATCGTGACAACAGCCTCGATAGCCGTTTCCCAAATGGGGTCGGCTACGTTCCTGTTGAGAATCTCGTCGGGCGGGCCGAATTCATTTTCTTTTCTATCGATGCCGAGTACCCTTGGTGGCAGTTTTGGGAGTGGCCGTTCGAGATCCGCTGGAAGCGGATCTTCATGGGGGTCCACTGACCAACGCGGCTGAGGCAATCCTCGGGCATATTTTTGCTCGACCAGCGTTGTTGCGCGAAGCGCTCACCCATCGCTCCGCCGCCGGACAAAAGCGTGCTTCCAACGAACGGCTCGAATTTATCGGCGACCGGGTTCTCGGCCTATTGATCGCCGAATGGCTCGCGGAGCGCTTTATCGACGAGCAAGAAGGGGCGCTAGGGCGGCGTCTCGCCCAGCTTGTCTCCCAGCCGGTTTTGGCGACGCTCGCTCAGGAAATAGGTCTTAATGTGGCGCTGTCTGTTGCACCGGGCGAGGCGCGCGCTGGCGTGCGCCGCAAGGCTACGGTTCTGGCCGATGCCCTTGAGGCCGCAATCGGAGCGCTCTACTTGGACGGTGGGCTCGACACTGCACGGCAATTCGTTCGCCGGGTTTGGACGGGGCCCATGGATCTTCAGTCCGAGCCGCCGAAGGATCCGAAGACAGCTTTGCAGGAATGGGCGCAGGCCAGGGGCCTAGCCCTACCGTCCTATGCGCTCGAGGATCGGCACGGCCCGGCCCATGCTCCCGTCTTTCGCGTCATCGCTTCCGTTGAAGGGATTTCTGGGAGTGGGACGGCGGGAAACAAACGAGCGGCCGAACAACTTGCAGCAGCCGATCTGCTCGCCAAGCTATGTCATGAGGCGAGCAGCCAAACTACTTAAGGCCAGATTGCGAGGCTTATGGCCTGCATGGCTACTCGGTTATTTGTTTCGGAGAGGCGAGTCGAAGATCGGCAACGGTAATCTCTCCCAAAGCCGTTCGGCTATGCCATTGTCTGCTGCAGTGGTCTCTAGTATTTGTGCGAACTCGCTTCGATCCGGATAGATTTTTAATGCTTGACGGCAATGATCGGCTATGGCCTACAATCACGGTAATGGGCCAAAAGATGGAGGGAGAATTGATCAAACGAGTTTCCTGGCTGATTGCGCCAGCCATTTTGTCCTTAGCGCTTGCTAAGAGCGCTACAGCGGCTAGTCCCACCCAGCTGAACGACCGTCAGATGGATGTGATCACAGCCGGCCAGAACGATATGACGGCAGTCGCGCTCGCAACGAATCCTTCGCCCGTAGCAGGCCAGACAATCAGTACACAGTCGTTATCCGTGGAACCGCAAGTCCGAGCCGCTATCGTGGGCGTGCCTCTGATCGCAATCGCTCAGGGCCTTTTCGCCCCGCCGCAGACGCCGGGCAGCTCTAGTAACCCTGGCACAACCACGACCTCCTCAAGTTATTCCTCGCCTGGCACAAGCGGTTCCACGTCTAGCTCCGCTTCCAGAAGTTGACCGAGCCGAAGCGGCTTTGAGCTTTGGGGCGGGCGCGAGTTGTAGCCGCAAGCCCAAGCAAGCGGCCGCCGGAATCACCATGCGCGTTCATGCTAACGAGGTTTACTGATTCGGCTGTCTGGGTTAGGAAGATCGATGACTCATATTAGAGCCAGATCATCGCTGATTTTTTGGCTTGGCCAAATAACCACCGCGAACTCGATGGCGCTTGTGGGATTGGAGATCATCACCTAGATCAAGAGCCACTTTCGGGGTGCAAAGTCACCCTAAAAGGGGTCTAATATAACAACTTTACGCGACAGAAAACCGTCAAGCGGTTTAGCATGGCTGACCCTGCTCTCGTGTTATGTAAGGCGATCAAGCGGCTACTCCGTCCGCTTCCTGCCTTAG
>JAFAHH010000084.1 GCA_019237355.1 Acetobacteraceae bacterium
CCTGCTACAGCCCGCCCGCACATGCGCCGCCGGTCGGGCCGCTGCCGGCGCTGACCAACGGCTTCATGACGTTCGGCTGCTTCAACAATCTGGCCAAGATTACGCCGCTCGTTTTCGCAACCTGGGCGGAGCTCCTGCGTCGCAAGCAAAATGCGCGCCTCGTGCTTAAAACATACCAGTTTTCGGACAAGCCGACCTGTGCCCGCGTTCTCGCCTCATTCGCGGAAAACGGCGTCGCTCGCGAAAGAATTGAGCTGCGTGGCTCATCGCCGCACCGAGTCTTTCTCGATGAGTACAACCGGATCGACTTCGTGCTCGATCCCTTCCCGTACTCCGGCGGGCTTACCACGTGCGAGGCGTTGTGGATGGGCGTGCCCACCCTCACCATGCCGGGTGAGACATTCGCGTCCCGGCACTCGACCAGTCACATGTCCAATGTGGGACTCGCCGACTGGGTCGCTTCCGATCGTGAGTCGTACATCGAGCTAGCGCTTGCAAAGGCATCGGACATCGAGGCGCTCGCGGCCTTGCGCGCCGGTTTGCGGGCGCAGGTCAAGGCCAGCCCGCTCTGCGATGCGCCCCGCTTTGGCCGCAACCTCGGCCACGCGCTACGCCACGCGTGGCGGATGTGGACCGTCGGACAGGATAAACCCTGATGCAAGAGAACCGTACAGCCCCCTTGGGTATGCACCTCGCGATCCCCGAGCTGTTGGAGTTCAGCGGCGAGTTCGGCGCTGAGATCAATTCCTTCATCCCCTTCGTTTACTGGCTCCACCTTGCGGGTCAGATGCGCGATCGCCGTATCCGCACATATCTGGGGATGCGGCCCTTCTACTTCTTCCTCCATCCGACTCAGATTCAGGAAAAGTCTGACCTGCGCCGCTATGTGGCCCCGCTGCAACGGCCTGACTGGCTCCCGACCCGGGACGATCATCGTTCGCAGCGGAACGGTTTCGAGGTTTTCCCGGACTATCGGACCCGTTATCGCAATACGCTGTTCGAGTCACATAAGCCGTTGCTGGTGGTGCATAACAAATTCACAAGGGAATGGTACGGGCCGCCCATAAACTTTCTGTCCTTGCCGATGCTGGAAACAATTGCCCAAGGCCTCGCAGACAAGTTCACAATCATCTACACGCGGCCCGGCATTAAGTCGCGGCAGGAGGGCTTTTCCGGAGACCAGCAGAATGATTACGTGCTGGACGACCTTTCGCTCGTGCGCCGCATCAGCTCGGTGCTGCTGTTTGAGGACATCGTCAGCACGATGGCCGGTGACCTGAGCTACAACGAGCTGAAACTGATGCTCTATGCCAGCTCCTACTTCCACATCACCGTGCAAGGTGGGAACGCGCATCTCGCCGCGCTGTTTTCGGGCTCGTTGATCGGGGTTCTGCACCACTTTGGTCAGGAGATCGCCCACTCCTACCAGCACGGCCATTTTCAATACGCCGCGAACCCAAGGCCCGATTATCTCATCTGCCGGTCTGAGGACGAGCTGATGCTGGCGCTGGATGTCTTCGGGGGCAGCAGCCTCGCTGCTGGCCGGGCGGTCATTCCGGCCGATGCGGCGGACGCAGTCACGGCACTATCGGCGGAGGCCCAATGCGGACCCGGGCGCATGGATCCGGTCATCGCGCCATGAGCCTCGACGCGGCGCTGACGGGCGCGGACCTGGTCGTGGTTGGCGCCGGATTCTACGGGCTGACCATCGCCGAGCGGGCCGCGGAGGCGGGCCTGCGAGCGCTGGTTCTGGAGCGGCGCAACCATATCGGTGGCAATGCCTGGAGCGAGCCCGACCGGGAGACGGGGATCGAGGTGCATCGTTACGGCTCACACCTCTTCCATTGCACGAGTGAGGAGATCTGGCGCTATGTCCGCCGCTTCTCGGAATTCACCGACTATCGCCACTACGTATTCACCAATGTTGGCGGCAAAATTTTCTCGATGCCGGTCAACCTCGGCACGATCTGCGCTTTCTTCGGACGCTCGCTGACGCCGTCCAAGGCGCGGGCGGTGATCCGCTCGCAGGCTGCCGAATTCGATGCGCCGGAGCCGCGTAATTTCGAGGAGAAGG
>JAFAHH010000310.1 GCA_019237355.1 Acetobacteraceae bacterium
CTAGCCTTAGCTGCCACGCCATGGCTGGCCAGCGCTGGGCCTCAGCTTGGCCAGGGGGCTGTCTTCTCACGAGAATAGCCTCTGCCGCCGCGGACCAGCCTCGGTCAGGCGCCATATCCTTGCCGCTCCATCCGCGCTCGCATTCCAGCGACCTTGCCGCACGGCATGCTTCCGGACCTGGCGGGCGGCAGTTTCGATGCAGCGAACGGCCGGAGCAAAATCGCCCGGTCGACGCAGCAGATAGTGTGCCGGGCGGGGACCGCTTGCTCGTGAGAAGCCGGGTTATCGGCACCAATAATTGGTTGTGGTGTCAGCACAAGACGTTGCACCCACCTACGCGGCTTTGCGGCGACGGGCGATCAAGCCGAGGCCGAGTAGGCCGGTGCCGAGCAGGATGAAGCTGGCGGGCTCGGGGGCCGATTGGTTCCCGCCGATGATGATCGTGAACGTATCGCCAGGCGAACCGCTGATGCTATAGGCATACGTGCCTGGGGCGAGGCCGAGCGTCGCCAAGGTCTGACCCTCGTAAGTTGCCGTATCGGCCAAAGCCCTGTCAGAGATGTAGCCATGCGGCACGATGAGCTCTGGGCCGGCCTCAGCGTTCGGAATCGCGTAAATCCCCACGGCATCACCAGTGGTCACGAAGGTGAAACTGCTAATGCCTGGGCCGAAGGGGCCTGGTCCGCTGATCTTGGCTGAGTAAGCGTCGCAGGAACCCGAGCCAGTCTGTTCCACCGCGAGTTGAGGAGAGACACTGGCAAAATAAGGGGCGAAACACCCTGTGGCGCCGACGATTAGTCCGCCGAGGTTGATCGTGCCGCTGCCGCTAGCGAGGACGTCCGTTCCAACCTGGGAGAAGGTCACGATGTAGGAAGCCTGCGCGCTGGGCGCAGCCGCAAGCGACGCGGAGAGGGCGAGGAAGGCGGTCGACCTGGCGAGATGGTGGCTACGCATCGCGAGTTCCTCCTTTACCAGGTCTATTCCAAATGTCAGCCGCACATGGCGCAATGGCCGTGGGCGCACAGCACGATGGCCGGATCTGATGACGCGGTGCGAATGCGGACCACTCGTGTCGTACTGGCTGCGGCGCATCTCGACCTCACCGGAAGCCGGGCCTTGCCTTTGAATTTCACCCCGAGCACTGAGCATCCCGCGGAGTGTTTCCACAGGCCAGGGCGAAATACTGATACAGGAAGCCTGCGAAAGCCGATATGGCCGTCGCATCCCTGCCCGCCGACTGTTAGCTGGCCTCCTGCGCTACTGCGGGCTTTGCGGGCCGGGGCTTCAATTAAGAGCGAAACACAGAGAGTATGAGGGTTTCGGGGCGGACCGCTCCCCTCTTAACCTGCAAATGATCCACCTCTTATTGTTTTGCAGTATAACGTTGTTATCGCCCATCCCACTGACAATCGAATATCCTTCATTTAGCAACTGCTCCAGAGATTGCTTCATGGCTTCCGCTTTTGTTGGCAGGAAGCCCTGCCTGGCAGGAACGTTCTGCTCGGTTTGAGCAATTGCAGGCCCCGCAATAAAGAGAGCAACGAATGCGGCCACCGGACATTTCATCGAGCGTTCTCCATTCCTTGGTTGTTTCCTTCCCGCCGCGCGACATGGATTGCCCGCTCGCGGCTTGCGCCAAATCCCCAGGGCCCCGCAGCCGAGCCAGGGTCTCGACTGCATGGGCGAATGGCAGGTCGACGGCATAGACCTGCCGCAGCTCCGCTCCATCCGCCATCACCCGCGACACCTCCCCTTTGCGCCGCTTCGAAAGACGGCTGGTGGTGCCGACCTTGATCAGCAGCGGATCTGATTTGTCCTGGAAGATGTAGACGGTTCCCCATGCGCCATTCAGCCGAATATCTGCTACCGGACTGGGCCGCTGGCGCAGCGCGACAGCGAGCAGCAGAAGCAGAATGGCAAGAGCTGCTAGGACCCACATCGATTAGTGGATGAAGAGCAATCGGCCAAGCACACTGATTGTCAGGATGATGTTGATAGCCTCCATCCAGATCAAGCGGCGAAGCAGAAAATCCATACGCTCGACTGTCTGCCTCAGCTCTCGCTGAAACACGGCGCCGGGCTGTCGAGCTTGGCCTGCAGACCGGGCGGTACAGAGACTAGGGCGCGATAAGTTCCTAGCGCAGTTGCGCTATTGCCGTCGTCCACACGCGACGGTATATAGGGCGCCTGGCTCCGCTGGCGTGGTCGTCAGGAAGCCCTACGTTAGCCGCCCAGGGCCGCGGGGGTAATTGCTGCTCATGCGCTCCCGCGTGTCCCCCAGCTCAAGCGCGGTAATGCCCGATTCTGACTATATGGCCGGTAAAAACCGGAATTGCCCCGCCAGCCCTCTTCAAAAACTACATCTTGTTCGTGATTGGTACCTCATGGTCTGGCATTTCGTAAAAGATTGTCATGATGCCTGTTCGAGCCAAATCGTGAGCCCAATTCTGGAATGTGCCCATGACAACATGGATAGGTGACGAAAAGCTTCAGCCGATCCTAGTGCGGTCAAATCGGTGGGGCCGAATCAAGGCCGAGGTCGTTTGCGCCATGACCAGCAAATACGCGATCGCGCTCTATGAGTTGGTGCAGCTTCGGTCGCATATGGATCGCTGCATCGAGACTTTCCCGATTGCCCAATTCCGCGAGCTGATCGGCATACCGCCTAAAACCAATCAGCGCGGGAACGATCTTGCTCGCTTCGTCGTCGAGCCCGCCGTGCTCGAGGTCAATGGCCTCTCCGATATGAGTGTTAAAATCCATATCGAGCGCCGTGGCCCCCGTTCACCAATTGAGGCTGTCACCGTGGCCTGGTGGCGCAAGCAGGGTGATGAATTCCGGGCCGCCATGCGTGAGCGAAACCGGTCGAAGCTGGGGCGCATGGCAAGGCTGCGGGGCATCACAGAGACGGTGGCGCCCGGTTAGGCTGCGGCCTTATCGACCAGCGCTACGATCTGTTTTGCCTGTGGCGACTCAGGCGGAGATTGCTGGGAATAACCTGAGCTAGGCGCTGCGAGGAACCCGAAAACCAGAAAGACCGTAGCAAGTAAAGCCTTTGCGTTCGTAGTTCATTCCCTCCCGTTGCGGCACTTTCGCTTTATGAACCGCCGGCAGCGCACTAGCATAGATGCCAACCGGCTCAGGCGTCGTCTTTAGGTGCAGGCGATGCAACCGGCCGGTTGGGCCTAGCCAGCTTAGCCCGCTCAGCGCGACCGTTCACATTTCCCCCACCTTCACGCCTGAGACTTGGCCTCCGATCAGCAAAAACGACACGATGTTTGCCGGTAATTACAAAGGAGAATACAAAATCGGCGAGTGACGAGACACACCGCCGCCTCGCCGATTCGGTAATTACACCCGGCAGAGCTTGGCCCAGCCGGGGTGCGCGTTCCAGCTTCAAGAGCTGGAAGGCGATCGGGGACTTCCCGCCAGTTTCCATAATCGTTTTGCGACTTTGGCCTTGGTGGGCTTACCGCCCCCAGCTTGTCGAGGCGCTGCTCGATGAAGGACTCCTCCGGGCTGAATCCGGTTGCCGGGATTTCGAGGTTGCCGGGCCGGTTATCACCCTTTCGCAGTCCGCTCTGTTGCCCGCTGTCCCGTTTGCTGCTCGGGCTTTGCCTCGC
>JAFAHH010000360.1 GCA_019237355.1 Acetobacteraceae bacterium
CGATCCGTTCCGGCGCATCCAACGTATCCCTTGCGACAGTAAGGCCGCCCAGAACAGTCTCGAATGTTGCAACTGGCTTTCAAGTTCACGAAGTGCGACGTCGTATACCTCCTCTTTTTCGCTCCATTTCCAGGGATTTAATGTAACGCACACGAAGCCTTTGCTAGTTAGCTTATCCGAAATCAATCTGGCAAGGGTCGACTTGCCGGAGCCCCACGCACCAAAGAGGCCTAGTGTAAGCAGGGCATCACTCTGGGCACGGCCTCGTCCTGATCCGTTCGGGGCACGCTCCTTCCGGCTGATTACGTCCTCAATCACCTCGACGATAGCCTCGGCTATTTTTGGAAAGCCCAAATGAGCCTCTGACGCAAGCTCATCGCTAAGGGCTTCGATATCGTTTTCAAAGCCTCTTCTCCTCGTTGCTGGCTCTTTTTCGGTACCGTCAGTTCCTATTTCAGTTTTGCTGTCATCGAAATCGCGTCTACTCGGATCTTCGACCTGTCCCTGCTCGGAATGAGCGGGAGACTTCCTGCTGATCCCGTGTGATATGAAGTTAACCGCGTGCAGGCGAGTCATATTTTGGAGATTGAGAAAGTAGACGGCGTGGGACTCTCGCTCACTAAATAACGCGACCAAAACATTAGCTCCCGTGACCTCGTCCCGTCCAGAAGTTTGGACATGGATCGCGGCCCTCTGAACTACCCGCCGAAACTCGGCCGTGGGCTTCGGATCGGCCTGGTTCTCGGTAGCGAGAGGAGCGAGCTCCTTATCGAGGAACCCGGTTAATTCATTGCGCAGCTTGTCCAAATCCACAAGGCACGCTCGGAAAACAGAGGCCGCATCACTGTCATCAATGAGCGCAAGAAGCAGATGCTCGGGCGTGGCATATTCATGGCGCCGCTCCGCTGCGAACGCCAAAGCTCGATGGAGGGTCTTCTCGAGTTCTCGGGATAACAAAGTCTCCTCCGTCGCTTCAAACTGGGATGGGTGAATCGGGATGCGCGCTCTCGGCACGACTCCTTGCCGATTTACCTGATTGCGCTATGATGCTCTTCTGACATCATTGTTTACCTAATCGCGGGTCACTTGGGCTGGCCTGAGCAGAGCAGAATCAAGGCGGGTCGCCAAGTTTACCTCCCAATCCTGCGGACTGATAAGCGGCCAGACCAGCGACATCCACAATCTGGCTTACCGAAGCGTCCATCGGCACGATTTGCGCCGCATGGGTGAGGCCGATCAGCAACGGCCCGATCGCGCTGCCACCCCCAAGTCGCGGAGCCAGCCGTGACGTAATGTGCGCGGAATGCAGCCCCGGCATGATCAGCACATTGGCAGGTCCGGTCAGCCGGCAAAAGGGATAGAGCGCCCGGTACGAGGCCTCCAGCGCCACATCTGGACTCATTTCCCCATCGTATTCGAAGTCCACCCCGCGCTGGTCGAGGATCGCAACCGCCTGCTGCATCAGCTCGGCCCCCGCATGCATCGGATTGCCGAACGTGGAATGCGAGAGCAACGCAACCCGGGGCTCATGACCGAGCCGGCGCGCCGCTTTCGCAGCGCCAATCGCGATATCCGCCATCTCGCGCGCATTGGGACGAAAATGGATCAAAGTATCGGCGATGAAAATCGTGGCGCCGCGCATGCCCACCATCAGCGTCAGCCCAAACGCAGCGCCGCCCGGGGCCGGATCGATCGCCCGCCCGATACTCTCCAGGCAAACAGCGGTGGAGCGGGTCAGCCCGGTCACGAGCGCGTCGGCATCACCCGTCGCTACCATGCAGGCGGCAAAGACGTTCCGGTCATTGTTCACCATCCGCTGGCAGTCGCGCCAAAGGAAACCGCGCCGTTGCAGACGCGCGTAGAGGAACTCCACATACCCATGATTCGCCCCTGAGCGTCGCGAATCATGGATCTCGATCCCGCCCATTTGGCCGAGATTGAGCTGCCCGATCATAGCCTGCACCTCTGCGACCCGGCCGATCAGCACCGGCGTGCCGTAACCCGCGTTGCGATACGCGACGGCGGCGCGGATCGTTTTCTCTTCCTCGCCCTCCGCAAAAACCACCCGCTTGGGGTTTTCGCGCACCGTTTCCATGATCGCATCCAGCGCATTCGCCGTCGGATCGAGCCGGCTCGAAAGATCGCGCGCATAGCGCCGCAAATCGGCGATCGGGCGGCGCGCCACGCCGCTATCCATCGCCGCCTTCGCGACCGCCGGCGGCACCCAGGCAATCAGCCGCGGATCGAATGCATTGGGGATGATATAACCGGGGCCGAAAGTCAGCTTGTGGCCTGCCGCAGCAGTGTGCACCTCGTCGGGCACATCCTCGCGCGCCAGCTTAGCGAGCGCCTGGGCGGCGGCAATCTTCATCGCCATATTGATGGTACGCGCCCGCACATCCAGCGCGCCGCGGAAGATATAGGGGAAACCAAGCACGTTATTCACTTGGTTCGGGTAATCGCTGCGCCCGGTCGCAATGATGGCCCGCGGGCTGACGACGCGTGCCTCTTCGGGCGTAATTTCCGGATCGGGATTGGCCATGGCGAAGATGATCGGCCGGTCCGCCATCCGCCTTACCATGGCTGGAGTTAACGCGCCCTTGGCCGAGAGGCCAAAAAACACATCGGCGCCCTCAATCGCTTGGGCGAGGGTGCGCGCCCGCCGGGCAGCAGCATGGGCCGACTTCCATTGGTTCATGCCCTCGGTGCGACCCTTGTAGACGACCCCTTTTGTATCGCAGAGCGTGATGTGCTCGCCCCGCATCCCCATCGCCTTCAGCAGTTCCACGCAGGCAATCCCCGCCGCCCCTGCCCCGTTCACGACCAGCCGCGCATCCCGCAGTTCCCGCCCGGTGAGGTAACACGCATTGACCAGCCCAGCCGCGGCCACGATCGCGGTGCCGTGCTGATCATCGTGAAACACCGGAATGTCCATCAACTCCTGCAGCGCCTGCTCGATGATGAAACATTCGGGCGCCTTGATGTCTTCCAAATTGATGCCGCCAAAGCCCGGTCCGAGATAACGGACGCAATTGATGAAGGCGTCCACATCTTCGGTCCCGATTTCCAGATCGATGCCGTCCACATCGGCGAAGCGCTTGAACAGCGCGACCTTGCCTTCCATGACCGGCTTGCTTGCCAGCGCGCCGAGATTGCCGAGCCCCAGCACTGCCGTGCCGTTTGAAACAACGGCCACGAAATTGCCTTTGGTCGTATAGTCATAGGCGAGGGCCTCGTCTTGCCGGATGCGCAGGCAAGGCGCGGCCACACCCGGCGAGTACGCGAGCGAGAGGTCGCGCGCGGTGGTGAGGCGCTTGCTGATTTGCGTCTCGAGCTTGCCCGGCCTCCCCGAGGCATGCAGCGCCAACGCCTCCTCCGCCGAAATCCGCGTCATGCGCTGGTCGTCCCCGGGCATCGTGTCCTATCTCCTGCTACTCGCCGCCAATAAATCAGTCTAAACCGGGTCAATGCACGATCGTCCCCTGAAATCCAGCGCCACGCCTGCGATGGCTCAGTGGTTTGCCATGAAGGAGCAGCACCCGGACGCACTGCTCCTCTTCCGAATGGGAGATTTTTTCGAGCTGTTCATGGCCGATGCGGAAGCCGCTGCCGCCGCGCTGGATATTCAGCTTACGACTCGGGGAGAACATGCCGGCGTGCCGATCCCGATGTGCGGCGTGCCGGTGCATGCAGTGGAGAGCTATCTCGCCCGGCTCATCCGCCGCGGCTTTCGCGTCGCCATCGCGGAACAGATGGAGGATCCCAAGAACCGCGCCGGCAAGGGGCCGATCCGGCGCGAAGTGGTCCGGCTGCTCACACCCGGCACCCTGACCGAAGAGAGCTTGCTCGAAGCTGGCCGGGTCAATCTGTTGGCCGCGTTCGCGCAATGCGGCGAGGCCTTGGGAGCCGCCTGGATCGACATCTCCACCGGGTTGTTCGAGACGTCCGCGCTTACCCTGGCCGAACTCCCGGCCCTTTTAGCACGGCTCGACCCGGCCGAGATCCTGGCCGGACCAGAAATTCCGCTCGCCGACTGGTCCACCAAGCGAGGACCCGACTGCCCGGCGCCCACCCTAGGCACCGCCCAGCGATGGCTGGCCGAGGCGTTTGGCGTCGCCAGTCTTGACGCGTTCGGGACCTTTTCCGAGGCCGAGGCCTGCGCGGCTGCGCTCGCGCTCGATTATACGCGCCGAACGCAAGCGGGGAACTTGCCCCGGCTTTCGCGGCCGGCACCACAAGGACAGGCCGGCGTGCTAGCGATGGACGCTGCGACGCGTTCGAGCCTCGAGATTACGCGCGCCCGGGACGGCTCGAGCCGCCACACTCTGCTGAGTGCCGTGCAGCGGACAGTGACCGCTGCGGGAGCACGGCTGCTGGCTGCGCGGATCGCCGCCCCCCTAACGTGCCCGGCACAAATCGGCGCTCGCCAGGATGCTTGGGCCTGGCTCATCGCCCACCCAGAGCGAATGGCGGCACTCGCACCCGTGCTGAAGTCAGCGCCTGATCTGGCCCGCGCACTCGCTCGGCTGTCGCTCCGCCGGGGTAGTCCGCGCGACCTCGCCGGGGTGCGCGATTCGCTTACGACCGCCGGGCGATTGGCCCACATGCTCGCCGGGCCCCTCCCGGCGGAACTCGCGGCGTGTCGCCAGGGGCTACAGGTCGATCCCGGACTGGCCGAAACCCTCAGCGCTGCCCTCGCCGACCCGGCCCCGGTGCGGCTGGAAGCAGGAGAGACCATCCGGCCCGGCTTCGATCCGGAACTGGATGCCGAGCGATGCTTGCGGGACGATAGCCGCCGGGTAATTGCGGGATTGCAGCTCGATTACGCGCAACGCTTCGGTGTCGCGAGCCTCAAGATCCGGCACCATGCGCAGCTCGGCTATGTGATCGAGGTGCCCGCCGCCTCCGCCGAGAGTTTACGTGCTCAGGCTGAACTGAGTTTGCGCCAGAGCATGGCGAGCGGCGCGCGGTTCTCGACCGCCGAGCTCGCCGATCTCGACCGCCGCATCACCGAAGCCGCCGAGCGAGCAGCCTCCCGCGAGCGGGCGGTCTTCTCTTACTTGGTAGCGCAGGTGCTCGATCGCGCCGAATCGCTTGCGCGCTGCGCCGACGCCCTAGCTGCACTGGATGTGGCTCAGTCGGCGGCAGCGCTTGCCCAAGGCGGCGAGTGGTGCCGGCCAGTGGTGGAAGAGGGCGAGGCCTTTCTAATCAAGGCCGGACGGCATCCGGTTGTCGAGGCAGCGCTTGCCGGAGCGGCCCGGTTTGTTGCCAATGATTGCGATCTCTCGCCTGAGAGGCGGGTGCTGCTGCTGACCGGGCCGAATATGGCGGGCAAGTCCACGTTCCTCCGGCAGAACGCGCTGATTGCCATTCTCGCGCAAGCGGGGTTGCCCGTGCCCGCGGCGTCGGCCCGGATCGGCGTGGTTGACCGGCTCTTCAGCCGGGTCGGCGCCGCGGATGATCTCGCCCGAGGACGCAGCACCTTCATGGTCGAGATGACCGAGACTGCGGCGATTCTGCACGGTGCAGGGCCGCGGAGCCTGGTCGTGGTGGATGAGATCGGACGCGGCACCGCCACCCTTGATGGACTCGCCATCGCCTGGGCGGTGCTCGAAGCGCTCCATTCGGCGATCCGGTGCCGCACCATCTTCGCGACTCATTTTCATGAGCTCGCGGGTTTAGGCGAATACTTGCCGCGCGTCGTACCTCACCGGATGCGGGTGAAGTCCTGGCAGGGAAGCGTCGTATTCCTGCATGAAGTAGCAGAAGGTGCCGGGTCCCGGAGCTGGGGCGTTCATGTGGCAGCGTTGGCGGGCGTCCCCGCGCCCGTCGTACGCCGGGCCAGCACCTTGCTCGCAGCGCTCGAAAAGCATGGCGGCCCTCACCCAGCGATAGGACTCCCGCCCAAAAAACTCCCGCTGTTCGCTTCCGCCGAAGAAGAGAAGCCGGCGCAAACAGCCGATCCGGTTCACGAGGCTCTCGCGGCGATCGAGCCCGACCGGCTGACACCGCGGGAGGCTCTCGACACATTGTACCGAATTAAGGCGTTGCTCGCTGTCGCTTCGACTGAAAAAGCATTAATCTAAACCAAATGTTATTGCCAATTCCCCTACCACAGGATGTGCAGGCCGTAACGGCGCAGCTTTCGGAAGCCTTGGCCGGGCTGCATAACGCCGATCCCGGTGTCTCCCGCGAAACGGCTTTGACGCGCTTCCGGCGCCACTTGGCCCGGATTCAAAACCATGTGCGCGAGGTATTCGAGGAACATCAAATCACCGGCCTGCAAGCAGCGCGCCTACTCGCGACGCTGGCTGACGGATTAATCGATGCAATCTTTCAGCACGTTGCAGCCGTTCACGAACAAGCGCGATCGCTCGCGGTGGTCGGTACCGGCGGCTACGGCCGCGGCACGCTTGCTCCGTTCAGCGATATCGATCTTCTGTTCCTAACCGGCGAGGGCCGGGGTGAGCTGGTCGAGCGGGCGGTCGAATATATGCTCTATCTGCTTTGGGACCTCGGCATCAAGGTCGGGCATGCCACGCGATCGATTGAGGAATGCGTTTCTGAGGCAACGAAAGACATCACCATCCGAACGTCGCTGCTTGATGCACGCCGGATCACCGGCGATGTCGCTTTGTTTGAGGCGTTCCTCGAGCGCTTCAAGACCGCTTGCGCCGACGCCGGTCCGGCTGAATTTATCGGGGCCAAGCAGGCGGAGCGTGAAGCCCGCCACCGGCGGTTTGGTGACAGCCCATTCATGGTTGAGCCGAATATCAAGGAAGGACGAGGCGGCTTACGCGATTTGCAGACGCTGTACTGGCTGGCCCGGTACGTGTTCGATGCCCGCACGATGGCGGAGCTGGTAAGCACCGATAATCCCGGCGGTAACATCTTGACCGACACCGAAGCCCGGCACGCGAGGCGCGCTTGGCAATTCCTCTGGACCCTCCGGTTTCACTTGCATTACGTCGCCGGCCGCGCCGAAGACCGGCTCACCTTTGATATGCAGCCCATCGTGGGCGCCCGCATGGGTTATACGCGCCATGGCCGGCAGAACGGCGTCGAGCGGTTCATGCGCCATTACTTCCTCACCGTGCGTGATATCGTTCGACTGACGCGGGTCCTTGAACCCGCGATTATACGGGCTGCTTTGGGCCCGCCGGCACTCGCCGCCGAAGCCGATCCGGCCTTGCTCCGGGCCGGTTTCTTGCTGGCCGAAGGCAGGCTTATGCCAGCGCCGGGGCGAGACTTCAATCGCGAGCCGATCCAGATGCTACGGATCCTGCAGATCGCCCGCGACCGGCATCTCGAGTTGCATCCTTTGGCGCTTCGCTCGCTTATTCGCAATGAACGACGTGCCCTGGAGCTGCGGGGCGATCCCGAAGCCGGGAAGATCTTTCTCGATCTGCTTTGCCGCCGCCCAGCCGAGTCGCACCGTTTCGATGGCGTGCACAGGCGCGATGGCTCCCGCTGGCTTTCAATCCTGAATGAGACTGGTTTTTTGGGCCGGTATCTTCCGGACTGGGCGCGCATCGTTGGCCAGATGCAATTCGACACGTATCATATATTTACCGTTGATGAGCATACCATTGAGGCCATCCGCATCCTGAACACGCTCGAACGGGGGGAGCTTGCGCAGCTTGCACCCGTCGCCTCCGGCATCGCAGATCACCTGCAGTCGCGGCGCGCGCTCTATGTGGCGATGCTGCTGCACGACATCGCCAAAGGCCGCGGCGGCGATCATTCCGAGCTCGGCGCCGAACTCGCGCTCGAGATCGGCCCAATGCTCGGCCTGACCGCCGAAGAAACCGAAACCGTCTCCTGGCTTGTGCTGCATCACCTGCTGCTCAGCCAGTCCGCCTTCAAACGCGACATTGACGATCCAAAGACGATTCTCGATCTCGCCGACACCATCCAATCGCCAGAGCGGCTGCGGTTACTGCTGGTGCTCACCGTCGCCGACATGCGCGCGGTATCAGCAAAGGTCTGGAATAACTGGAAGGCGACCTTGCTGCGCGAGTTGTATAATCGAGTCGCCGAGGTGCTCGAGGGCGGATTAGCCACGCCCGAGCGCGACGTCCGTGTCGCCCGCGCCAAGCAAGCGGTCGCGGCCCAGCTCGCGGATTGGCCCGAAGAAGATGTGCGGTGGTTCGCCGGCCTCGGCTATGGGGGGTACTGGCTTGCTTTTGATCCCGAGAGCCATGCCCGGCATGCCCGCCTGATCCGGGATGCGGAGCGCCAAGGCGCCCCGCTAACCGTCGAAACGCAAGCCCTTCCCGCGCGCGCCGTTACCGAAGTTACGATTTATGCCGCAGACCATGCCGGACTGTTCAGCCAAATCGCTGGGGCCTTGGCAATCGCTGGCGCCAACATTGTCGATGCGCGCATTCACACACTGACGAATGGAATGGCGCTCGATACATTCTGGATCCAAGACGCGGCGGGCGGGCCTTTCGACGCACCGCACCGAATTGCGCGGCTTTCGGTCCTTATCGAACAGGCCTTATCGGGCCGGCTGCGTATGTCCGATGAGATCGGCCGGGTGTCGAAAGGTCTTTTTGGCAGCCGAATGCGCGCCATCCATGTGCCCCCGCGGGTGGTCATCGATAACAGTGCGTCCAACCGGTATACAGTGCTGGAGGTGAATGGCCGCGACCGGCCCGGCTTGCTGCACGACGTGACAGCGGCCATCAGCGAGCAAGGGCTGCAAATTGCTTCAGCGCATGTCACGACCTATGGCATGCGTGCCGTGGACGTCTTTTATGTAAAGGATGTATTTGGGCTTAAAGTTGATAACGAAACCAAGCTGGTGCAGCTACGGCAGGCATTGTTGACAGCGCTTGCTAAACGTGATCCGGCAGCGAACGAGCCGGCCGAGACACAACAGTTACGACGGGTCGGGGCCGGGTAGTCAGCGCGAGACCTGGTCCAACGTATGGGCCTATAGCACGATCTGCTCGATGCGGGAGATCCTGCTAGTCTAGTCTGGGTTCGCTCCCTCGAGACAGGAGTCGAGTTGCTACGCCGCCGAGACGGCACCTGGCCAGAAGACCCGACCCGCCGTTGGGGCTGGTGACGAGGTGCGGCTTGAGTCCATAAGGGGATCATTCCGATTGATCGACTCCTATACGACGACCGCGCTCGCTCGGGCGCATGATCTGCGATCAATTCGCGCTGAAGAGCACACCGAGCTTCAAGAACAGGACGGGCATAGCCATGTGCATCACGATTTTTGGTTTTCTACGAGATATTCTTGTTGTGTACCTGATTGGATTCTGTAGCGGTTGGCTATTCTCTTGGATTCGGAGAAGAAGGAAAGCAAGACTCGCAAGTACCCCCAGGGCTTCGGAAGGGCGGTAGGCTGCCGGTCAGCAAGAACAGCATTGCGGCGCAGCGCTGCAAACGCTCACGCCACCCTATGTAGCAGCTGCAGCCAGTCAGGCCCTCCGCCCTGCTCGAGCGCGGACTCGGGTTCGGATTCGCGAGGACGAGTCCCATTTTGCGCGCAAAATGGGCGCTCGGATTGGGGTCCCGATCGTCAGAAACCCTGAATCGCGCTCTGAAAACTCCCTAGCTGTTGGCGTGGACATACATATAGCTACTCCCGCTTATCGGTTCTGTTCCGAAACTCACCGAGAGCCGGCCATTGTTAAGGTCGGCCGTCGTATATCCGGGAATGGTGAGTGACGCGGTGGGTTTGCCTGGCGCGGTTACATGCAGGGTGAGGCCGGTGTAGCCTGGGGCCCCTTGACCGTCCTGCCATAAGATATTGAAATCCTGGCGGGTTATCCCCCACACCGTTGCCGAATCACGGGCATGGAAATTGTTGAGCGTGCTCCAGATGTCTGCCGACGCCCCGCGTGCATCGACGAAGAACGTGTCTGTCCCGGCGCCGCCTGTTAGGAAATTGGAGTTAGTTCCGCCGTCGAGCACATTGGTTCCGCTCAGCGCCTGCAACGCATCTTGGCCCCTGTCACTGTGGATGAATACGTTT
This sequence comes from Acetobacteraceae bacterium, assembly GCA_019237355.1. GTDB lineage: Bacteria > Pseudomonadota > Alphaproteobacteria > Acetobacterales > Acetobacteraceae > JAFAHH01. The sequence continues at coordinate 9,995 of JAFAHH010000360.1, forward strand.
GGTACGTTCGCCGTGATATTCAGGTTGTCCGGAGTGAGGAAGATGATCTCGTTTCCCAATCCAGCGACGGGACCCGCGTAGGATTCCCCCGCAGTCGTGGTCGACTGGCCGGTAGTCGTGTCGGTCACAGAGAAGTTGTTGCCCGGCGGAAGATCGGCAAGGCTTCTAGCAACGCTCATCGTTCACTCCCTACGCAGGTTGTTTCCCTAAGGATACATCAACTCCTGTGTGACTCCAAATCTACCCGATACCCCGTCCCGCCGCATGCCAAGCAGCGTAGCACAAGGCCTGGCCATTCCCCCCGGCATAGAGGAGAACCCTGCTTCCCCGGCGGTCGTGCGCGCGGAAGCTGAGCGGCCCTTTTGATGCTGGATTGGCCTTGACCGCCGGAACGGCGGCTGCAAGCGATTCCGGAGCCGGACAAGAGCCAAGCAGGTCACGGGCTTGATCGCGCCGTTTGCTTTCCGGCTGGACGGCTGCCTGATCGCGCCGCTGAAGTACACAACACCTCGTCAGCAGGACGAGGCCTTGGTTACAGCCGCAATTGGATTGCCGACGCCATCAATCTTCGCCGGCCGAACCGCTTCGCCCTGACGATCGGGCTTTACAGCACATCACCGGAAAGCTCGTGATATCCGGCGAAGGCCGAGGACCACGATTTTCGCGCTACAGGCCTGCAAATCGGCGGATGGCTTTTCCAATCCCCGGGTCGAGCCCGGGATGACCAACACGATACGGCATCAGGTGGGGCTGCTGCCGTCCCGTGCCAGTCGCTCCGAAAGTGCCCTAGCCAACCGCCTCAGCAAGGGCGCGCGCCTCGGTTTTCGCACTCGGGCTGGGCGAAGGATGGCTCGGCTGAGCCGATTGCTCGCTCAGCATCTCAATCCTGCCAGTAATCTGCCCCCCATCTTCAACCTGAAGCCGGCGACACCGGGCCGTTCCGAGAACCCGGCCCGTGCCCCGGACATGCAATGCGCCCCGGGCCGTAAGCGTGCCGTCGATCGTGCCGGCAATCTCCGCATCCTCAACCTCGATCTCCCCTTTGAACACGCCCGTAGGTGCGATGACGAGTTCCGTTGCCCGGATCATGCTCGCTTCCACCGTGCCTTCAACCACGAGTCGTTCGGCATCCTGAACGGTGCCTTGCACGCTAATGCCGCGGCCGACAACCAAGGTGCGCCGCTCTGCCCCATCGCGCATCAAGCTTCGCGGCACGGCCACGTGCGCCGTAGGCGCTGGCACAGAAGGCTGACGCAAAGCGGGTCCAGATGCAGCCGCCACCGCTCCGGAGCTCGGCGGGGCGCTCGTTCCGCCACCCGGCGCGAGCGACGCGCGCATCATGTTGAGCTGCTCCCGGGGAGGCAAGGCCCGGAAAGGCGGCACGCCCAGACCCGCGCTAGCGGGTTTCTGCGGCGAGTCCCCGAGCTGGGTACTCGATTGTTCGATCTCTTGGATTGTGTCAGGCCCATGCTTCTGAGCCTCGGTGGCGATCGCATCATTTTCGAAGCTGGCTGGCATTGCAGAAACTGCTTCCTCGGGCTTGCGGCGTTTGAACACGGGTGTCCCCCACTCGCATGGTGAACTCAAAGTAATCAGCGAGTCTTGGGCGGCTAGCATGCGCGCTCGCGTCGATACAACCCGCGCTGCGCGATTTTTGGCGATATTCCGCACCCGGAACCGCCGAGCAATTCGCGTTGAGCGTTTGCGTGTACCCCGAGGACGAGACAAGAGCATGATGGATTCAGGCCGAAGCCATATGAAAGGTCTTGGCTTTGAAGCACCATTCGGGCTTTCCGGCGATTCTATCGCAACCGATTGCCTCTAGAGCGGTTTCCATTTACGTGGAACCGCTCTAGCTTTTGTCTGCGAGCAGATTCACGCGATGTGAACCACCTTCGGCGGTTCCAGGTGATCGCGATCTGCTCTAAATCCGGGAACTCAGGCGATTCAAGAACCCGCCCTGCAATGCCTGATCAAGGATGTGCACCATCACGGCCGTGCCCAGGACCGGCAGCAGCAAGTTCAGCAAAGGGATCCAGGCGGCTAGCGCGAGCACGCCGCCTTGCGCGAGAATAATCAGCTTGTCGCGCTGATAAAGTGCCTCTGCCTGCGCGCGAGTCGTGCGGCGCAT